>JAEWRS010000514.1 GCA_023398855.1 Bacillota bacterium | reverse complement strand
ACCATAGCGGTATCGGTAAAGAAGCTGGAAAAGGGCGGATACATCACCAGGGCTGTAGACCAGGAGGACAACCGGATGAACAAGCTATGCCTGACAGAAAAAGGCAGGCATATGGTGGAGCACAGCCGTGATTTTTTCCATAGTCTGGAAAAGCAGATTTTCTGTGATTTTTCAAAGGAAGAATTAGCAGCCGTGGGGAAATATCTGGACCGCATTTATGACAATTTATCTCAGATCCCTTTGGAAGAGGACATGATAGAAAGAGAGGATTGATGATTTGAAAAAATATTGGAAATATATCACACCGTATCTGCCAGCCTTTGTTCTTGGTCCGCTCCTGATGCTCACAGAGGTGCTGGGAGAAATCATGCTACCCAAGCTGACTGCTATGATTATAAACCATGGAGTCGCGGAAAGAGACATAGGATACATTTTAAACATGGGCGGCAGGATGCTGGCAATCGCCGTTTTTATGGCAGCAGGAGGGATTGGGGGCTCTTATTTTTCCTCCAAGGCTTCCATATGCTTTAGCACGGATTTAAGAAGAGATGTTTTTCGTAAGGTCCAGCAGTTTTCTTTTAAAAATATTGATGATTTCAGCACAGGGTCACTGGTTACGAGACTGACTAATGATATACAGCAGATTCAGAATGTGGTAATGATGAGTCTGCGCCTGATGTTCCGTGCGCCTGCAATGCTGATTGGAGGCCTGATTATGGCCTATTTAATGAACCGGCAGTTAATGGTTGTATTGCTGGCCGTGGTTCCTGTCCTGATCCTGGTCATATTCATTATCTTAAAGATGGCATTTCCACGTTTCGAGGTTATGCAAAAAAAGATTGACCGGTTAAACTCAGGAGTGCAGGAAGCCTTGACCAATGTGCGGGTGATCAAATCATTTGTCAGGGAAGATTATGAAGAAAAGAAGTTTCAGGCTACGAACCAGGACTTAATGGAAGGCAGCTTAAGTGCAATGAGGATCGTCATAGTAAGTATGCCGCTGATGACACTTGCCATGAATATCACAACACTTGCCGTGGTGTGGTACGGTGGAAACCTCATTATAGGAGGAAACATGCCGGTAGGTGATCTTACGGCATTTACCACCTATATTGTCCAGATCCTCATATCACTGATGCTCTTATCCATGGTATTTTTACAGGCCTCCCGGGCCATGGCTTCATTAAGCCGTGTGAGAGAAGTATTGGAAACAGAAGTGGATTTAACGGATGAGCATGCTGGGGAAAAATCTGCCCAGGTAATAATGGGAAAAGTGGAATTTAAGAATGTTTCCTTTCAATATGTAAAGGGCACGGAAAAAACTGTTTTAAAGCATATTAATTTTACAGCGGAGCCGGGAGAGACGATTGGTATCATCGGTTCCACTGGAAGCGGAAAAACGTCTCTTGTGCAGTTGATTCCCCGTCTGTATGATGCGGATGAGGGGCAGGTTTTAGTGGATGACATTGATGTAAAGGATTATTCTATCAGAAATCTTCGGGAAGGTGTTGGAATGGTTCTCCAGAAAAATGTTCTTTTTTCTGGGACCATTGAAGAAAATCTTCGTTGGGGTGATGAAAATGCCTCTATGGAAGAGGTGGTGCTCATGGCAGAAAATGCCCAGGCTGACAGCTTTATATCCAGCTTTACAGATGGGTATGACACGGATTTAGGCCAGGGTGGCTCTAATGTATCCGGCGGTCAAAAACAAAGGCTTTGCATTGCCAGAGCTCTTTTAAAGAAACCAAAGATACTGATCCTGGATGACAGCACATCAGCTGTTGACACTGCAACCGAAGCCCGAATCCGCCAATGCTTTCAGACAACCTTAAAGGATACCACCAAATTTATCATTGCCCAGAGAATCGGTTCCGTGGAAAGTGCGGATAAGATCATTGTGCTTGATGAGGGAGAGATCGTTGGCATGGGATCTCATGCTGTACTGCTGGAGACCTGTGAAGCTTATCAGGAAATATATTATTCTCAAAGAGAACGGGAAGAGGAGGCAGGTGCATGATGGAAGAGCGAAAAAAAGCAGAAAGCCTGAAAAGACGTTATGGCCGGTCAGCCCTCCCTGCCAGGAGTAAAGGGACAATGGGGGGGCATGGAGGAAACCGGCAGGTAAAGGGAGGTGTCCCGAAAAATGCCAAGGCAACCATCCGGCGGCTGATGTCTTACTTAAACAAATACAAGATGCTCATGGGAACGGCACTACTATGTGTTGTGGTTGGTACCATTGCCATGCTGGCCGGCGCTTACATGCTGCGCCCCATTATCAATCAATATATTGCGCCTCCAGGCGGCGGCAGGGGGAGTGTTCCGGGCCTTGCAAAAGGTATCATGGCAATGGGTACGGTTTATTTCATAGGGGTGATCGCCAACTATGCCCAATCCAGGATTATGCTGACGGTAGCACAAAATGCCCTGCAGGAAATAAGGGATGATTTGTTTAGAAAGATCCAGACGTTACCGGTGAGATTTTATGATACAAACAGCACCGGGGATCTTATGAGCAGATTCAGCAACGATGTGGATACCATTGGACAGATGCTTAGCAATACCATGGTTCAGCTGTTTACCGGTATTTTAAGCATCATAGGTACTCTGGTGCTTATGATCTATACAAACATCTGGCTGACTCTGGTAACTATAATTATGATACCGGTTATGATGAAGGTGGGCGGCTTTGTGGCTTCCAAAAGCCAGAAATATTTTTCTGCCCAGCAAAGTTCTTTGGGAGCTGTAAACGGGTACATGGAAGAAATCATCAGCGGCCAGAAGGTGGTAAAAGTGTTCTGTCATGAAGATGTGGCAGAGGAAGAGTTTGAAATCCTCAATGAGGATTTAAGAAACAATATGATACACGCACAGTTTTTCGGAGGCGTGATGATGCCGGTTATGGGAAATTTAAGCCAGTTAAACTATATCCTGACCGCATGCATCGGAGGGTTGCTCTGTGTGCTCCGAGGCTTTGATGTAGGAGGGTTGACAGTATTTCTGACCTTTTCCAGGCAGTTTGGCAGGCCAATCAATGAAATGTCTATGCAGGTGAGCAATGTTTTTTCCGCTCTGGCAGGTGCGGAACGGGTATTTTCTATTATGGACGAGGAAGCTGAACAGGCAGATGACGAAGATGCGGTAGTGCTGGAGCCTATGGCAGGATATGTAGAGCTGAAGCATGTGACATTTGGTTATGACCCTGAGAAGTTGATCTTAAAAGATTTAAGCCTTTATGCAAAACCCGGACAGAAAATAGCTTTTGTAGGTTCAACAGGAGCAGGAAAAACCACGATCACAAATCTGCTAAACCGTTTTTATGATATTCAGAGCGGTGAAATATCCATTGACGGAGTGGATATCCGCCATATGAAGCGGCAGAATCTCAGACATAACATTGCAATGGTTCTTCAGGATACACACTTGTTTACAGGCACTGTAGCGGAAAATATCCGTTATGGAAGACTTGATGCAACTGATGAAGAGGTGATTCAGGCAGCAAAGACAGCTTCCGCTTACTCTTTTATTATGAAGCTTCCCAAAGGTTTTGATACCGTGCTGGAGGGAGATGGAGCTAATTTAAGCCAGGGGCAGAGACAGCTTTTAAACATTGCCAGAGCAGCTATTTCAAAAGCGCCGATCCTGATTCTTGATGAAGCCACCAGCTCTGTAGATACCAGAACAGAAAAGCATATTGAGCGGGGAATGGACCGTCTCATGGCAAACCGGACCACATTTGTCATCGCTCACAGGCTGTCTACTGTGCGCAATTCCAATGCCATTATGGTATTGGAAAATGGTGAGATCATTGAGCGGGGAGATCACCAGGATCTTCTGGATCAGAAGGGCAGATATTATCAGCTTTACACTGGGGCTGTGGAACTGGATTAACCCAGGCCATACCCTCAAATCCCATAAGGGAGCATAGGAGAAAGGGACATCCATCTAATCATTGGTGATTCCCTTTTCCAATGTTCCTTTTTCATTTATTAAATATTCTAATAAATAAACGGTGAAAGTGAAGAAAAACTACCACCCACATCCTTGAATAGTACTTATAAATTAAGAAAATTTAACAAAAATTTCACAATGTTTAGTGT
>JAEWRS010000497.1 GCA_023398855.1 Bacillota bacterium | reverse complement strand
GGTGTCTAAGGACCAGGGAGCAGTGGATTATGAGATGAATGTACTGTTCCAAAAGGCTGTGACCTGTGCCAAACGGATTAAGACGGATACCAAGTTATCCAGGACCCCCCTTTCTGTTGCCACCCTTGTTGCCAATGAGGTTTTTCGCTTTGAAAAAGAAGGCGGAGAGAAGCAGGTGATGGTGATCGGCATGACGGGCAAGATGGGGAATACCATAACAAAAAATATTTTAAGCAAGCCTGGCATCCGGGTTACCGGGACGGTCAGAAGTCATCATTCCGGATTGATGCTGGAGGTGAAAGAAGACCTGATTCGGGTTGTGGATTACAGGGACCGTTATCAGTACATGGGTGAAATGGATATTGTCATCAGCGCTACTCTGGGACCTCATTATACAGTCACCTGTGACGAATTGAGGGGTCATGTGTCTCCTGGGAAAAAACGACTGTACATAGATGTAGCGGTCCCCCTGGATATGGATCCGGAAATCAAGGAAATACAGGATCTGACTCTTTATGATATTGACTATTTTGAGACACTTTCAAAAAACAACACGGAAATAAAGATGAAAGAACTGGACCGGGCAAAGGCCATTATGGAAGAGGAACTGGACGGGGCCATTAAAGAGGTATTATTTCATCCATACATCCGGAGAATGGAAGAATTACGGGAGGCATTTGCCGGAAAACGTCTGGACACACTTTTGTATGAGATCAGGGATCATGTTTCCAGTGAGGAATTGAAGGTGATTCTGAAAACCCTGGCTGGGCTTGAGCTTTGGATTAGGGAGGATTAACCGTGGCTTATTTTCCGTTTTTTGTTGACATTGAAGGTAAAAAATGTCTGATTGCAGGGGGAGGAGAGGTAGCCTGCCGGAAGGCTGCGGCATTGTTAGAGTATGGTCCTGATATCCTGGTCGTGGCTCCCGGGATTGCCCGTAAGATGAAGGCGCTTTCCGAGAAAAGCGGCGGGAGCCTCACATGGAAATGCCGGGCATTTGAAGAATCAGATTTAGATGACGTTGATTTTGTAATAGCAGGAACCTCAGATCATGGCTTGAACAGGCAGATTTCCATCTGGTGCAGGGAGAGGAAGATTCCTGTCAATGTGGTGGATATGCAGGAAGAGTGCAATTTTATTTTCCCTGCCCTCATTAAGGAGGAAGGCATCACAGTGGGAATTTCCACAGAAGGAAATTCCCCTTTCCTTGCGCGGCATTTAAAAAAGAAGTTTAAGGAAGTTATTCCAAAAGGCTTTGGCAGCCTGGCAAAGCAGCTTGGCGTATGCAGAGATATGGTCAGGGAAAGAGTTGATTCCCAGCCTGTCAGAAGATCAATAGTTAAGGCCATGACAGAGGAAGGAATCCGCAATGGAGGCATTACCATAGAACAGGCAGAGGAACTGATAGAAAGGAAACTGGCAGAGCATGCAAAATAAGAAAATACGCATCGGAACAAGACAAAGCGCTTTAGCTGTCGCCCAGGCAAACATGGTGGTGGAGGCGCTTGCAAAGTCAGGTACCGGCCTGCCTGCCCAACTGGTGCTGAAGCAGACGGAGGGAGACAGGATTCTGGATAAGCCTCTTCTGGAGTTTGGGGGAAAGGGAGTGTTTGTGGCTGAATTTGAACAGGCGCTTCTAAAGGGAGAGATCGACTTTGCAGTTCACAGTGCAAAGGACCTGCCCATGGAGCTGGAAGAGGGGCTGGGAATTGTGGCTGTATTGGAAAGAGGTGATCCCAGGGATGTTCTGGTGACACCTGCTTCCACCGACCTTTCCGGAAAAAGAGAAATCGTCATAGGAACTTCCAGCTTAAGAAGAAAGCTGCAGATAGAGGAGACGGGAAAAACCATGTGGCCGGAGGCTTTGGTGCGCTGCGAAAATTTAAGGGGCAATGTACCTACCAGGCTTTCAAAGCTCTTGGAAGGCTCTTATGACGGCATCATTCTGGCTGCCGCCGGATTAAAACGGCTGGGGCTTTGGGAGGACAGCCGTTATGATTATTTCTGCTTTGACTGTGAGACCTTTATACCGGCTGGAGGACAGGGAATACTTGCAGTGGAAGGCCGGCTGGAATCGGGACTTGAGGCAGTGGTAAAATCTCTCGAGGATGAGGAAGCCAGATTGTGTCTGGCCTTGGAGCGGAAGATTTTACGGCTGTTACAAGCCGGGTGTCATGAGCCTGTAGGTGTGTATGCCCGGGTCAGGGGGGGAGAGGTGGAAGTCCTTGGAATCAACAGGAGAGGGGAAGAAACAAAGCGAATCCATCTGCAGGGTAAATCGGGAGAACTGGATGTGCTGGCGCAGCTGGCAGCCGAGGGCCTTTCGTAATAAAGGAGGTTGTTATGAAGAAAACAGGAGCCGTTTATCTGGTAGGGGCTGGTCCCGGAGACCCGGGGCTTATAACTGAAAAGGGATTGTCAAGACTGCGGATATGTGATGCAGTGGTTTATGATTCTCTTATATCTTCCAGCCTTCTATATGAGGTGCCGGAGCAATGCCGGAAAATCTACGTGGGAAAACGGGCCGGACATCATTCCATGAAACAGGAAGAGATCAGCCGGCTTTTGGTGGATCTGGCAATGGAGGGACTTTCTGTGGTAAGGCTAAAGGGTGGTGATCCCTTTGTGTTTGGACGTGGGGGAGAGGAAATCATGGCTCTTTCCCAGGCAGGAATCTCTTATGAGGTGATATCCGGGGTTACCTCTGCAGTGGCCGCTCTTGCCAGTGCCGGAATACCGGTAACTCACCGGGCAGTCAGCAGAAGCTTTCATGTTATGACCGGACATACTCTTTCAGAAGAAGGGCAGCTTCCGCCTGATTTTGCTGAGTTTGCCAGGCTCTCCGGTACCTTGGTTTTTCTCATGGGGCTTGGCAATTTGTCTCTCATCGTTACAGGTCTTTTAAAAGCCGGTAAAAAGGGAGAAACCCCGGCAGCTGTCATTGAAAACGGAACACTTCCGGGACAGAAAACTCTTCGCGGCACGTTAGCTGATATTGAGAAAAGGGTGTTGGAGGCCGGAATAAAAAGTCCTGCTGTTATTGTAGTGGGAGAGGTGGCTTCCCTTGACTTTTCTTCCACCTTAAAGCAGCCCCTGGAGGGGTGCCGGATCGGGGTGACAGGAACCGGTTCTTTTACGGACAGGCTGGGGAAACAGCTGAAAACCCTTGGTGGTTCTCCGGAATGTGTTCTGAGCCTTTTGGTCCAGTCCTACCGCAAGGGAGAGAACATGAAAAAAGCATATGATAAGCTGCCGTCTTACACCTGGATTGTATTTACCAGTGCCAATGGAGTGAGAGAGTTTTTCCTTGGTCTTCTGGATTGGGGATATGATTTCCGGGCGGTTGGGCATGTGAAATTTGCAGCAGTTGGAAGCGGAACAGCTGATGAATTGAGGCAGCACGGTTTTTATGCAGATTACATACCAGAGAAATATCAGGTACAGGATCTGGCTGCAGGTCTGAAAAGCAAGATTTCCGGGAAGGACCGGCTTTTGATCCCCAGGTCGTTCAAAGGGTCCAAGGAATTGAATGAAATACTTGATGAAACCGGGATATCTTACGATGACATTGTGCTTTATGATGTGGCCCTGAAAGGATTAAAGACGGATAACCGAACAGAAGCATTAGAGAATTTAGACTATCTGACCTTTTCCAGTGCTTCCGGTGTGGAAGCTTTTTTCAGGACTGCTGATGAGGAAGTAAAGAAAGCCCTGGCAGGTCTGAAAGTGGTCTGTATCGGGGACATGACAGCAAAAGCGCTTATGGACCATGGGAGGAAAGCAGATATCATTGCCGGTGTATACAGCATTCAGGGAATAACGGAAGCTATCTGTTGTGCCTGGAAAGAGGAAAGGAGTCAGTAAATTTGAAAATAGAAGAATCCAAAGTACTATTTGAACATTCAAAGGCGTATTTTCCGGGCGGAGTCAACAGTCCGGTACGTGGGTTTGGTTCCGTAGGAGGAACTCCCGTTTTTATAAAGCGGGCATCAGGCTCCCATATTTATGATGAAGATGGAAACGAATACATTGATTATGTAAATTCCTGGGGGCCTTGTATACTTGGACATGGTTGTAAGCCTGTGGTGGAAGCAGTGAGAGAGGCATGTCTTGACGGCCTGTCCTTTGGCGCGCCTACCAGAAAAGAGCTGGAACTGGGAGCCCTTATCAGGGAGTGCATCCCATCTATGGAAATGATGAGGATGGTGAGCTCAGGGACGGAGGCGGTTATGAGCGCAATCCGTGCGGCAAGAGGGTATACGGGAAAAGATAAGATCATCAAATTCAAGGGTTGTTACCATGGCCATTCCGACGGCCTTTTGGTAAAGGCGGGTTCCGGAGCCTTGACAGGTTCTGCACCGGACAGTGCAGGAGTACCTGCCTCTTATACAAAACACACGCTGCTTGCCCAATATAATAATGAAGAATCCGTGAAAAAACTTTTTTCGGAATTCCCGGATGACATTGGGGCACTGGTGGTAGAGCCGGTTGCCGCCAATATGGGACTTGTTCCTCCAAAGCCCGGGTTTTTGGAATTTTTAAGAGATATCACGTTGAAATATGGAACATTACTCATTTTTGACGAAGTCATAACCGGTTTTCGCATGGGGCTGGGAGGTGCACAAGGATTTTATGGCGTTGTTCCCGATTTGACGACCTTGGGAAAGATTGCAGGAGGCGGGATGCCCATGGGAGTATACGGCGGTAAAAAGGAGATCATGGAAGTGGTTTCTCCTTTGGGGAAGGTTTACCAGGCCGGTACTCTTTCAGGCAACCCCATTGCAACAGCGGCAGGAATTGCCACCATCAGGACATTGATGGAGAAACCGGAAATTTACTCTTCCCTGGAAGAAAAGGCCCAAAAGCTTGTAAAATCTTTGAAGGAAGCTCTTCCGGGAACCTGGCTGAATCAGGCCGGTTCTCTTTTCAGTGTATTTTTTACAAATACTCCGGTGGTTGATTATGATACGGCTCTGACTTCTGATACGGTCAGATATGGAGTATTTTTCCATTACCTTTTAGAACACGGGATCTATACAGCTCCTTCCCAGTTTGAAATCCTGTTCCTGTCTGCAGCTCATACAAATGAGGATATAGAAAAAACCTGCAAAATCATAAAGGATGGGTCAGAGATACTTTTTTAAAACAACAGGATGAAGCTTTGGAATGGCTGAACTCAGTGATTCCAAAGCTTTTTCATTTTATTGCCGCTGAGCCTAAAATTTGCCATATAGATTCTAAAAATTACATAAATTGTATTAACATTTACCGGAATCTATTGATAAATAGACGGATTTGGTATATTTTAATCTCATAGGAGGCTGAATGTATGGACTATTTAGTTGTGTATACTAGCAATACTGGAAATACCCAGAAGGTTGCTATGAAAATTTTTGAAACACTTCCAGGAAAATCCAAGGATATTGTCAGGCTGGAAGAGCTCCATGGAGAGACAGCTGATACTTATTTTGTAGGGTTCTGGAACAACAGGGGTACCTGTAAGACAGAAGTACTGGACTTTCTTTCTGATCTGCATGGCAAACGGGTGGCTTTATTTGGCACCTGCGGGCTTTCCGGAAATAAAGATTATTATAAGCAAGTGGAAAAGCAGGTGGCTGTTTTTCTGCCGGATGATAATGAATACCTTGGCTGTTTTATGTGCGGAGGAAAGATGGCTCCTCAGATCCTTGAGAAGTACAGAAAAATGCAGGCAATTCAGGATACTCCGCAGATCAGGACCTTAATTGCTGCCTATGAGGATGGGATGCTGCATCCCAACGAGCAGGATTTTAAGGACGCAGAGGAATTTGTAACATCAATTCTCATGGAGTAACAGAAGAATAAAAGGAGGAGAAATATGGGTTTGAAAGATGACAGCAATTCGAAAAAAAGACCACAAAAACCATTTATTTATTATTATATCATTGTTTTATTGGTCATGATAATATTTAATTCTATGATAGTTCCCTGGCTTCAGGCCAAAACAGTCACAGAGGTCCCTTACAGTACATTTCTGGAAATGGTGGACCAGGGAAAGATTCAGGCGGTGGCAAAGACAGAAACCGAGATACAGTTTAAATCAGATACAGGCAAAAAGGACTGGGAAGGCAAGCCTGTATACGATGTGTACAAAACCGGATTATGGCCTGACGATACATTAACAGAAAGGCTCATTGCCCATGATGTTTCCTTTGAAAAAGCCATTGTGGAACAAATGTCCCCTATCCTTTCCTTTTTGCTCACCTGGATCATTCCCATTTTGATCTTTGTGTTTCTGGGGAATTTTTTATCCGGCCAGATGCAAAAGCGGATGGGCGGCGGCAATGCTATGACCTTTGGAAAATCCAATCCTAAAATTTATGCGGAATCTGAAACGGGAAAAACCTTTCAGGATGTGGCCGGACAAGAGGAAGCAAAAGAAGCGTTAAAGGAGATCGTGGATTTCCTTCACAATCCTCAGAAATATGCGGATATCGGGGCATCTCTTCCAAAGGGAGCTTTGTTGGTAGGCCCTCCCGGAACCGGTAAGACCCTGCTTGCCAGGGCAGTGGCAGGAGAGGCTCATGTTCCGTTTTTTTCCATATCAGGATCTGAATTTGTGGAAATGTTTGTGGGTATGGGAGCAGCAAAGGTCAGAGATTTATTTAAGCAGGCCAGTGAAAAAGCACCTTGTATCGTATTTATTGATGAGATTGATACCATAGGCAAGAAACGTGACGGAGGCGGTTTTACAGGAAATGATGAGAGAGAGCAGACCTTAAATCAGCTTTTGGCCGAAATGGATGGATTTGACGGAAGAAAAGGAGTTGTTATATTGGCGGCTACCAACCGTCCGGATTCCCTGGATAAGGCTCTCTTAAGGCCTGGCCGTTTTGACCGCAGGATACCTGTGGAGCTTCCCGATTTAAACGGACGGGAGGCCATACTAAAGGTACATGGCAAAAATGTAAAACTTTCTGATGATGTGGATTTCCGCGGAGTAGCTCTTGCTACTGCCGGGTCCAGCGGAGCAGAGCTTGCCAACATTGTCAATGAGGCAGCGTTACGTGCGGTTCGTCTGGGAAGAAAGACCGTGTCTCAAAGAGATTTAGAGGAAAGTGTGGAGGTCGTGATTGCCGGATATCAGAAGAAGGACTCTTCTGTAAGCGGCAGAGAAAGAAAGATCATAGCTTATCATGAGGTGGGGCACGCTTTGGTGGCTGCCTGCCAGAATCATTCGGCTCCTGTCCATAAAATCACCATAATTCCAAGAACCTCAGGTGCCCTTGGCTATACCATGCAGGTGGATGAGGAAGAACGTTACCTGTTAACAAAAGAGGCTGCTTTAAGTAAGATCGCCACCTTTACCGGTGGAAGGGCAGCGGAAGAGCTGGTATTTAGCACAGTTACCAGCGGAGCCTCCAATGATATTGAGCAGGCCACCAGGATCGCCAGAGCCATGGTTACACGGTACGGCATGAGTGATGAGTTTGATATGGTTGCCCTTGAAACTGTGACCAACCAGTATCTGGGTGGAGATACCTCTCTTGCCTGTTCTCCTGATACATCCAGACGGATCGACGAGGCAGTCATTGCAATCGTAAAAGAACAGCATCAGAAGGCCTTAAAGATTCTGAAGGATCACGAGAAGCGCCTTCATGAGGTCGCGGAATATCTTCTTGAGCGGGAAACCATAACAGGAGAAGAGTTTATGAGAATTGCGGGATTCGATTCTGCAACAGTACTGGAAAAATAGACAACACATTTATTGACTTGGAATTTTTGATTGTAAAAATGTTCCAAAATAAATACAAATGATGTTTTACATTATGGTAAAATATGGTATAATTTCCTTGGAGCTTGTAACTTGCAGAGGGGGATTATGCTATGAAGGAACAGTTTTTGAAAAAGTGGAAGATTCGTGGTTCAGGTAGCAGGGGATTATCGCGGTTAAAGAAGCAGGGGATAGGAAAGCACCATCTTTCAACCAGGATCGCATGTATTGCAGGAATCTTGCTGGTGGTGGTTTTCGCTGCTTTGATCGGGACAACCTCCAGGATGACAAAAAGTGCAATGAAGCAGTCTGCTTTCAGGGAATTAAAGACCCTGGCATCAGAGAATGGAACGCTGATCCAGCAGACGCTGGACGAAGCAGGCCAGATATCAGACAATATTACGTATTATCTGGAGAATTCAGCGGCGAACAGAAAGGTTCTGCAGGGATTGCGCATTAAGTCGGGCCCTTCGGCAGAGCCGCTTTACAAAAGCCAGATATTTGACAGTGTTACCCTGGACAGCTACGGCATGAAAATGGAGGACTATATGCTGACCTCCATTAAATCCTCTGTTCTTTATTCCGGGGATATTGTGGGAGTAGGCATCTTGTTTGAGCAGTATGCCATGAGTTCCGCGGCCCGGAGTTATGGGTTGTATGCGGGCAGAGATGGAACGGTTATAGATTGTGGCTTGTATGAGGATTATTCTGCCACGGATTATTTTGCTAAGGTAATGGAACAAAAGACTCAGTTCATAACATTGCCATATGAATCAAATGGAAAAAAGATCATTACCATGGCAATGCCTGTGATTGTTAATGACAGATTGCTGTGTGTGGTGGCAGTTGATGTAGGTCTGGACCGCTTCAACCAGATGAAGACGGCAGATTCCTCCTTTCCCAGCATGCAGACCTTTATTTTAAATGAATCAGGCACCATTATTTCAGAAAGTACAGGCAGCGGGCTTGTGGGAACCAATGTTTCTGATTATGTACAGAGCAATGGGTGCAGAGAAGAGATTGAAGCTGGGATTGTCTCTGGCTCTGACTTTTATACCGTTGATAAAGCCGGGAAAGGGGATACCTATTATTTCTTTGAACCCATACGGCTGAATGATTCCAGCTGGTACTCCGTCACATCAGTGAGGGCCGCTGATATGAATCGTGAAGCAGATCAGATGTCGTCTTTGCTGACCCTTATTTCCGTCATCGCCATGATTATAATACTTTTAATCATAACAATTGTCATAAGAAGGCAGTTAAAGCCCATACATAAGATTGTGGCTGCCGCCGATCTGATTGCAGAAGGAGATTTAACGGTTATAGTTGATGTGGAATCTAACGATGAAATCGGTCTTGTGGCATCTTCATTTGAACGGATGACAATAAACTTAAAAGAGGTCATTGA
>JAEWRS010000445.1 GCA_023398855.1 Bacillota bacterium | reverse complement strand
CGGAGCTTTCCAGCCTGTATTTTGTCTCCACCGGTTAAATACCACACTTTTGTCCCCCGTTTCTCTGCCAGCTCCGCCAGTCTGATCACGGACTTGTTGTCCCTTCCCTGATAAGGAAGCAGCAGATTTTCTATTCTAATGTCATCACATGATTCTAATATGTACGCGACTCCACTGAAATGATCCATATCCCCATGGCTGATAAACGCGTAATTAACCACGGAAACTCCCATGCTCTTTAAACACGGTTCAAGGGTATATTCCCCCAAAGATTTTTTAGATGAACTTCCTCCGTCTATCAGCACTGAAAATTTCTCAGTCCGCAGTAATATTCCATCTCCCTGCCCTACGTCAAGGAACAAGACCTCCAGTCCTTTTACAGGACCAGGCTTAAAGATCAGAAGACAAAAGCAATACACCGCAAAAAGAATAAGCAATTTTCCGGGGTATGAAATTTCCTTTCTGCCTTTCTTTTCTTCTCCTTCAGCTTCTCTGTCATGCCCCGATACTTCCAGAAACACCAGCCCAGCCAGCATCAGAAAGCCATAAGCCATCACCTGCTCTGTACCCGGCCTTCCGAAAGTCAGGCAATAGCCGGGGAGCTGAGAGATTTTCCTGCAAAGGAACTCATAGACAGTCAGAATATAATGTCCCGTTCCTGCCGCAAACACTCCCATCACAGGGCTTACATTCCCAAGGAAAATCACTGCCAATCCAGAGCAGAGCACGCCACCCATCAGTGGAATGACAAGAAAATTTAAAAAGATGCTGTAAAGTGGAATCTGATAAAAATGATAAAGCAGAAAAGGCATAGTGACCAATTGAATAGCCACAGCAGCAGAAACAGTGCCTGCCAGGGGCTTTCCCTTGCCGATCCACCGTTGTATTCCAGGACTCACGCCTCCTATGGCAAAGACGGCCCCAAAGGATAACTGGACCCCGCCCTGAGTGATGAGAAGAGGCGATTGTACGGCCAAAAGAAGGAGTGCCATTGACGCAGCAGATAAAAGATCATACGTCCTCCCGAGATAAGATGCATAAAATCCTGCACTCATCATAATAACTGCTCTTATAACAGAAGGGCCTCCTCCTGTCAAAATTCCATAGAACATAATTAAAAACGTCCCGGCCAGGCCGGAGGCGCCGTAGCCAAGGCCGGTTTTCCTGAGTATTTTGTAAAGGAATACTCCCACAAAGGACATATGCAGGCCGCTGATCGCTAAAAGGTGCGCAATTCCGTTTTTCTGGTATAGGGTTTTAATTTCCCTGGAAATACCCCCCTTATCCCCCAATACTGCTGCTGTAAAAATACCGGCATCCCCTTCTTCTCCATACCGGTAAAGGATTTCTTTTCCCCGCTCTCTGATCCTGCGAGCCCCCTCAAGCAGAGGAGCCGGCTCAGAATTTATCATCTCCAGCACCTCTCCTGTAAGCCTGCAATCCAGCCCCTGTGCCTGATAGTAGGCTTTAGAATCAAATTCACCTGGATTTCTGGCCTGGGAAAAAGGCTGAGCTTTTCCTTTGACCTTTACGATCTGCCCAATACATAAATCGTTTTTTTCTATCTGAAAGGATTGCTCCATTGTCACAAGAATACCGGGAAGGTGAAATCTGGAGGCTTCCATTCTTCCGTTTTTCCCATACTCCCATACCTGATTTCCTTTTAACGTGATCCTCAATCCGCCATTCACTTCTTCCAAAGATGACACGTTTCCCTGAACTTCCACATAGGCTTCATATATTCGTTCCGCCTTTGCCTGCCGTTCTTTCCATCTTCCGCTATCATGCCCGGCCCAGGCTGCTCCTAAAAACAAAAAAAGAAGAGGCAAAAGAACCAAAAGCCGGTTTCTGCCTCTCCAATAACCATAAAGAACAATCCCGGCACATAAAAAAGCCGGAATCAAAAGCCAGGATGTCATAACCAGCAAAGCAGCAGTCTCTCCAAGTACAAATCCCCCTGCGATCAGACATAATGGGCGTTTTATTGTTCTGTTCCTCCTATATCATTTAGTACTTCCTCATTTTCCGCATTGTAATCCAGGTTCCGTTCAAAAAGCTTGTTTAAGGAAATAGAATCCCGGAATGTTACCTCCTGAGAGCCATTCACTGTAATTTGCACCTTATTGACGGAGGAGGCCGCGGCCAGAGAATTCACAATAGAATAAATTGGGATGTATTCCTTTACACCCAGGGTGTTATTTAAAAATGCTGCATCAAAATTAATATAACAGATGTTTTCATTGACCGACACATTAAGAAGCTTCGTATCTTTTGGCAGCGTCGGATTGAGCCCCGGCCTTCCCGGACCTGCAATCAACTGCTCAATGACCAGTTTTTCCAAAGAAGT
Source organism: Bacillota bacterium (assembly GCA_023398855.1). GTDB lineage: Bacteria > Bacillota > Clostridia > Lachnospirales > Lachnospiraceae > Lacrimispora. The sequence continues at coordinate 797 of JAEWRS010000445.1, read as the reverse complement.
GTTTACGTTATGCACCACTTCTCTTGTCTCCTTTACCAGCTTCTCTCCCGTATCATCGGAAAAATACAAAGGCAGCTCTGTCTTTTCATAGGAGTTGACATTGCTGATATTGTCAATAAAATCGGAATTTGCCATAGGACCTACCGGACTTCCTGAGCTGTTCATCAGGGGCTGCTCCGCTGTATAAACAGCAACATAATCCACCCCCTTCACCTGAGTCAGGGTCCTCACAAGGGAAGCTCTGCATAAGATCTCCCTGGTGGCGTTCATCATAGCATAATTATTATCAAAATAAAGATAAAGAACTGTGTCTTCCAGCTTATATCGTTCAAATCCCACCTTATCAGGAACCGCAGCCTGCCGGTCCAGGTCCTTTGGCACTGTACGAAGCTGTTCCATTAAGTTCCTGATCCTCCAGTCTGTCAGCTCTTCTAAGTTTTCTTTCGGCTTCTGGGGCATCTGATACTCCTGGGGTTCCATCTTTGTCATTGCGGAATTCAAGTAATAAATCTGATAGCCATCCGCAGCCGCATCTGGTACCTCTCCTTCTTTCTTTTCACAGCCCGATAACCATAAAACACTGATCAGGAGAAGAACAGCGACCGGCCACTTCTTTATGGCTGCCCGGATACCATGGCTGATTCCACTCTGTTTTACCGGGAGTAAAGATATGCCTGAAAGGTGTTTCATCTATTAGCCTCCTGTTTCTAAGAAATATAGGTGAGGGGAATCCTTACAGTAAATGTGGAGCCCTCTCCCTCTTTGCTCTGAAGCTTCAATGCTCCCTGATGCATGAG
>JAEWRS010000405.1 GCA_023398855.1 Bacillota bacterium | reverse complement strand
ACCTGATTTCAGAAAGAGGTGTTGCATGATGAACCAGAAAGAATTTTTGAAAAATGTGGAAGAGTGGTCTGATATCTGTTTGAACGATGAGAAAATTGACTTGGAGGCCTACGAGAAATTTGAGGTAAAGCGGGGACTTAGAGATAAAAGTGGAGCAGGTGTTGTAGCAGGCTTAACCAAAGTATCAAAGATTTTATCAAACAAGATGGAAGACGGAGTAAAGGTCCCATGTGACGGCCAGCTGTTTTATCGGGGATATAACATTCATGATCTGGTAGACGGCGTTGTGAGAGACGCTCGTTTTGGTTTTGAGGAAATTGCTTATCTTCTTCTTTTTGGAGATCTGCCGGACAAGAGCCAATTGGAGCGTTTCACCAGGACATTAGGCTACAGCCGGACCCTGCCCACTAATTTTGTCAGAGATGTAGTCATGAAAGCGCCAAGCCAGGATATGATGTCTTGTCTTGCAAGAAGCATCCTGACCTTGGCCTCATATGATGAAAAGGCCAGTGATATATCTGTTCCCAATGTGCTGCGCCAGAGCCTGATGCTCATCAGTGTTATGCCCATGCTGGCGGTTTATGGATACCATACATTTAACCACTATGACAGAGGGGAAAGCATGTATATCCACAGACCTGATGAAAAGCTGTCTACTGCAGAAAATATTTTAAGGCTTTTAAGGCCGGATATGAAGTATTCCAAAGTGGAAGCCCATGTTCTTGACCTGGCGCTGATTCTTCATATGGAGCATGGAGGCGGTAATAACTCCACCTTCACCACTCACGTAGTCACTTCCTCAGGTACGGACACATACAGTGTGGTTGCCGCTGCTCTTGCTTCTTTAAAGGGCCCCAAGCATGGCGGTGCAAATATTAAAGTCGTCGAGATGATGGATGACTTACGAAAAGAAGTACGGAATTGGAACGATGAGGAGGAAGTGGAGAATTACTTAAGAAAGCTTCTTCATAAGGAAGCTTTTGACAAGAAGGGGCTTATTTACGGTATGGGACATGCCGTTTACTCCAAATCCGATCCCCGTGCAGAAGTATTCAAAGGCTTTGTGAAGCAGCTGTCAGAGGAAAAGGGCCGTCTGGAGGACTTTAACCTCTATTCCATGATCGAACGCCTGGCACCTCAGGTAATTTCAGATGAAAGAAAGATTTACAAGGGAGTAAGTGCCAATGTGGACTTTTACAGTGGCTTTGTGTACAGCATGCTGGACATTCCCAATGAATTGTTTACCCCTATTTTTGCCATTGCAAGGATCGTAGGCTGGAGTGCTCACCGGATCGAAGAGCTGATCAATATGGATAAGATCATCCGTCCGGCCTATATCAGCGTCATGCAGGAAGAGGATTATAAGTCTCTGGGAGACAGATAGCCAGCCAGGAATTGTTAAGTGATTATAATGGTTTTAGAGTTAGAGAAGGGCGGTGTTATAAATGGAGCAGAAAGGTTTGCTCACGAAGTTCGTTTCAGGGGGAGGCTGAGCGGCCAAATTAGGGCCGGGAGCTCTTTCAAATATTATCGGTGACTTGCCGAAACTGTCAGATCCGGCGTTGATCGTTGGTTTTGATACGGCTGATGATGCCAGTGTCTATCAGATCAGCGGGGATATGGCAATAATACAGACTGCTGACTTTTTTCCGCCCATGGTGAATGATCCTTATCTATTCGGATAAATAGCAGCTGCCAACGCCTTTTCAGATGTTTATGCTATGGGCGGCGTACCTAAGCTAGCTTTAAATTTACTTTGTGTGAACCCCTGTCTGGGAGACCATGTGGTAAAGGAAATCTTAAGAGGAGGAGCCGATCAGGCGATAAAGGCGGGCTGCATTATAACCGGAGGCCATACTATCGAGGATAAGGTTCCCAAATATGGGTTAAGCGTTACAGGATTTGTTCATCCGGAAAAGGTGCGGAAGAATGTGGGAGCCAAACCTGGTGATGTGTTGGTTCTGACCAAACCTATTGGTTCAGGTATCCTCTTAACAGCTCTGAAGGCGGAATTTATAGAACCAAAGGACTGTGAAATCATGTTTGAGAGCATGTCAGCATTGAATCAGGAGGCAGGAGCAGCTATGGATGATCTTTCTGTCCATGCATGCACAGATATCACCGGCTTCGGTCTTCTGGGGCACCTCTTCGAAATGGCGTCAGGCAGTGAAGTTACGATATCTGTTTTTGCCGATAAACTTCCTTTGTTTCCTATGACAGAGGAAATGGCGCGTACCGGATTGGTGCCAGTGGGGGCTTACCGGAATTTTGAATATATTAAATCATCTGTTAAAATTTTACCAGATGTGGAACCGGCAATGATTGATATTGCCTCTGATGCCCAAACCTCAGGAGGACTGTGTATTTCCCTGCCGGAAGAAGAGGCGGGAATCCTGTTAAAAAGACTGGAAGCTGCCGGGATAAAGGGTTATGTCATAGGAATTGTCAAGGATGAAGCGGAAAAGAAAATTGAATTGATGAATATACAAAAACACAAGTGATTTTTATCTTGTGTTTTTTTTATTATATAAATAATCTAATTTTTTTTTAGATGAATCAATATTTTACAAGATTTTACCTATATAATTTTTTTGATATATAAAAAAATGCAATAAAGGCTATTGATAATATAAAAAACACTTTCTTGATATGAAAGAAAAAAATGGTATAATGTAAAAGAAGATTGTAGACAATCTACAATTTAATTTTCTGGAAGCAGACAGGTAACTGGTGTGCCTACCGGTCTTCAAAACCGTGTTGCGGCTAATCGTCGTGGGTGGGTTCGATTCCCATATGCTTCCGCCAAAAATAATTTCAATTACTATAAATCACGGCCATATTGTTAAAAAAATATCAAATATTGAAATTTGGGTGAGGGATGATGGACAGCATAATTGTAGGAACGGCAGGGCATATTGACCATGGAAAAACGGCATTGGTAAAAGCCCTCACAGGCCATAATACGGACACTCTGGCTGAGGAGCAGAAAAGGGGGATTTCCATTAATCTGGGATTTACCGGTTTTCAGCTTCCCAATGGACGTACTCTTGGCATTGTTGATGTTCCGGGACATGAAAGGTTTATTAAGAACATGCTGGCCGGAGCCACTGGTATTGATGCTGCTCTTATTATTATTGCGGCCAACGAGGGCATTATGCCTCAGACCAGGGAACATATGGACATTCTCAGT
>JAEWRS010000355.1 GCA_023398855.1 Bacillota bacterium | reverse complement strand
ACCACTCTTTCCGGTTCCCCGGATATAAGCTATCAAAACGGCTGGATGGAAGCCAGGACCTATGGAGGCGAACGGGGACATGAAGGCTGCGATATTATGGGAACAGAGCAGCCCAGAGGATATTATCCTGTGCTCAGCATGAGTGACGGCGTGGTGGAAAAGGTGGGGTGGCTGGAAAAGGGCGGCTGGAGAATCGGAATACGGGCCCCCCGGGGCGCTTACCTGTACTATGCCCATCTCTACGGATACAGCAGAGAGTGGAAGGAAGGGGACAAAATAAAGGCAGGGGAGCTTTTGGGATTTATGGGGGATACCGGCTACAGCCAGGTAGAGGGAACCACGGGAAATTTTCCAATTCATTTACATGTGGGGATTTATTTGCGGACTGACCATAATGATGAGATGAGCGTCAATCCTTATTGGGTGCTAAAATATCTGGAGAAATACAGATTAAAATATTCGTATTAGTTATAATTATCAAAACAAAGAGATGACTTGCCTTGCAAATTCCCCCAGGCTATATTAAAATTGTTTACATAGGCATGATTTATTCAGGCAGGGGCATCACCCTGAGTTAACAAATTGGCCGTTGGGGAGCAATGGCAAATCAAACTTCCTTGAAATGAGATGGGAGCAACCGCGTGAAAGAACGAAAGATTTCCGAAGTATTTTTAAACAGAATGAAAGATTTATTAGGGGAAGAAGATTACCAAGCGTACTTAAAAAGCTTTGAAGAGGAGCGGCTTTACGGGCTGAGGGTCAATACCTTAAAACTGACTCCCCAGAAATTTGCAGAGATGACAACCCTTAAGCTTAAGCCTATTCCCTGGATCCATAATGGTTTTTATTACGAAGGAGAAGAACGTCCAGCTAAGGATCCTTATTATTATGCTGGGCTTTATTATCTCCAGGAACCCAGTGCCATGACCCCTGCCAGTCTGTTGACCGTAGTTCCAGGAGACAAGGTCCTGGATTTGTGTGCAGCACCTGGAGGAAAAAGCACGGAGCTTGCAGCAAAGCTGAAGGGAAAAGGGCTTATAGTATCCAATGATATCAGCAATTCCAGAGCAAAGGCATTGCTTAAGAACTTAGAATTGTGGGGTATGGCGAATATTTGTGTCACCAGCGAGGAACCAAAGAAGCTAAAAGAAGTCTTCGGCGAATTTTTTGATAAAATACTGGTTGATGCACCCTGCTCAGGAGAAGGAATGTTCCGCAAGGATGCTGATATGGTGAAAAGCTATGAGGAACATGGGCCGGAGTATTATGCAGAGATACAAAGAGAGATTCTGGACCAGGCGGTAGACATGCTGGCGGCGGGCGGGTATCTTTTATATTCCACCTGCACATTTTCGGTCTGTGAAAATGAGGATATCATCACCCAGACCCTGAAACGCCATGGGGAAATGGAACTGGTCAGGCTTCCTCTTTTTGAAGGGGCGTGTGATGGAATCGGCCTTTCAGGCTGTCTGCGCCTATTTCCTCATAAGATCAGGGGGGAAGGCCATTTTATGGCACTGTTAAAAAAGAAGGGATCTCAGGTACAGCTTGAGGACCATAAAAGCAAGGCCAGGGGACCGGTTTCTCTTCCAAAGGAACTTTCTGACTTTCTTTTCATGGTCACCAAACCGTTCGAGCTTTCCCGTATCACAATAAAAAATGATGTTGTTTACTATCTTCCGGAGTACTTTCCGGAGAATGCCAAGGGCCTTCGTTATCTCAGGACCGGACTTATGCTGGGAAATATGAAGAAAGGCCGTTTTGAACCGGGGCAGGCTCTTGCCATGGCTTTAAAGGAGGAAGAGTTCAAACAGACTGTTTCCTGGGAAAAGACTGATGAGAGAGTGATTCGCTATTTAAAAGGGGAGACTGTTTCCCTGAAGGAGGAGGAAGTTCCGGTAAAAGGCTGGTGCTTAATTTGTGTGGAAGGTTTTCCGTTGGGCTTTGCAAAGGGAAGCGGGGCTATGCTGAAAAATAAATACTATCCAGGATGGCGGTGGCAGTAATGAAGGAAATGAGACTTGATAAATATTTAACAGAAATGGGAGAAGGGACGCGAAGCCAGATCAAGGAAATAGCAAGAAAAGGCAGAGTATCGGTAGACGGAATCCCTGAGAAAAGGGCGGACCGTAAGATTCATCCAGAATTGAACCAGGTAACTGTTGATGGGCGTCCGGTGTCTTATGTCAGGTATGAATACTATATGCTGAACAAGCCTCAGGGCGTGGTATCTGCCACAGAAGATTCCCGTTATGAAACCGTTATAAGTCTCATTGCAGATAGGAAGCGGAATGATCTCTTCCCGGTTGGCCGTCTGGATATTGATACGGAAGGACTTCTTCTCATTACCAATGACGGTGATATGGCCCATCAGCTTTTGTCCCCTAAAAAGCATGTGGACAAGGTTTATTTTGCCAGGGTCCAAGGAGAACTTCCGTTGGATGCAAAAAAACGGCTGGAAGAAGGGTTGGTGCTTTCTGATGGAACAGCCACTATGCCGGCTTATTTAGAAATTCTGGAAAGAGAAAAGGAAGACGGGCTATCCCAAATCCTTCTTACCATTCGGGAAGGAAAATTTCATCAGGTGAAGCGGATGTTAGAAGTTCTTGGCTGCTGTGTGGTATACTTAAAGCGGATGTCTATGGGCAGTCTTGCACTAGATGAGAAACTGAAGCCGGGAGAATACCGTCCGCTTACAGAAGAGGAGATCCGGAAGCTGAAAAATTAGGGCAGAACATAAGGAAACACCCTTCGGGTATACCTTTATGCCCAAAGAGCATGGGCAGAACATAAGGAAACACCCTTCGGGTATACCTTTATGCCCAGAGAGCGTGGGCAAAGCACAAGGAAACACCCTTCGGGTATACCTTTATGCCCAAAGAGCATGGGCAGAACATAAGGAAAGGAAGACATAGGAAAAGGATGTTAGAGGAAAAAAAAGCGGTTATTTTTGATCTGGATGGAACCTTGGTTGATTCCATGTGGATGTGGAAAACCATTGATATAGAATTTCTTGGCAGCAGAGGACTTGTTTGTCCGGAGGACTTGCAAAAAGATATTGAGGGGATGAGTTTTACGGAAACCGCCATTTATTTTAAAGAGCGTTTCAGACTGAAGGAATCCTTAGACGAAATTAAGGCTGAATGGACAGAAATGTCCATCGAAAAATACCGGTATGAGGTCTTGTTAAAGCCGGGGGCAGGTTAATTTCTTAAATATATTGCCCAAATGGGCTTAAAAGCTGGAATTGCCACCAGCAACGGGAGACAGATGGTAGATGC
>JAEWRS010000328.1 GCA_023398855.1 Bacillota bacterium | reverse complement strand
GGAGGGGGAAATCCCAAACCCAGTGGCACTTCCATCCGGATGTTATTTCCATACGAGATGCAAATACCGGAAAAAGGTTTGCGGGGAGGTGAAGCCGGTATTTGAAGAAGTATCGCCGGAGCATTTTGTGACCTGTCATCGGGCAAAAGAGCTGAATTTAAAAGGCATAATATAGTAACATGATTTTCGGAACAGTTTTAGCCAGGGCCTGGATGTAAAGCAGATGTGGTATTGGATGAAGAGAGTGGATAAACATGGCAAATGATTTTGGGGAGAATACAAGTGTATATATCAGCAACAAAACTAAATTGAATCTGATGTTTAATCTATGTCAGTGCGGGAGAAACCTGATTTCATCTTCCGGGCGGATTCATGTTAAAGCCAATGGAATGTTTACATTTGCATGTATTAACAGTGGTTTGGCATTACTTGAATGCGAAAAATCCGTGTATAAAATTGACTGGGAAAGTGGGTTTATTGCGTTTCCGGATAAAAATTACGCCATAACCAATATCGGAACAGAAGATGTATCATTAACATGGGTATCCTTTACGGGATTTTCAGTGGAACAATATTTAAACCGTGCCAATATTTATATTGAAAAGCCGGTTTATCAGGATTGCAATCATGAAATTCACAACCGGCTAAATCAGATTTTCCAGTTATCCAAGACGTTTCCCAACCGTTATTGCCCCATGATGTCTGTGATGTATGATACGTTTCGTGTGCTCTTGGATGCAAATCCAACCCGGCTGAATGAAAAGCTGATTGATAATACGGATTTTATTGCCGCAGATGCTGTGAATTTCATTGAGTATCACTACGCGAAAAATATCTCTGTGGAACAGATTGCGGCGGCGGTAGGGGTATCTCAAAAAGTGCTCTATACGTTTTTTAACCGTACGATGAATATCTCTCCAAAACAGTATTTGATCTATTACCGGATTGATAAAGCCTGTTCCCGGTTAAAATCCACCAGTCAGTCTATACAGGAAATATCCGAGACAGTGGGCTATACCAATCAGTTTTATTTTGCAAAGGAATTCAAGCGGATTACCGGCATGACGCCAAGTCAATTCCGTAAAAATCCGGAGACACAGGAACTGCTCACCTATAAAACGTTTATGTCAAAATTTTCATTGCCCCAACAGGAGATGTCTTCGACGGATTTAGCCATAGAAGAGCCGGTGGTTTCCGTTTATCTGGCCACAGACCAGGGGGATTGATAAGGAGATAACAAGGAAGCTGAAATATTTGGGAACTGGAAGATAGGTTCCATGCCGAAAATATACGGGCCGCTTACGACGGACTTGAAATAAATATATAAAATCAGGAGAGACCAATGAGTAAAGAACTGGTTCTATTCTTCGACTGCGGGGATACTTTAGTAGATGAATCTACCCAAATGATGAATGACAGCGGCGATGTGATCAGCGCCCGGCTGTTTGAGGGAGCGCGGGAAATGCTAATGTGTAGCTACCATAATGGTTACCGTATGGCATTGGTTGCTGACGGGCGTGTTGCATCGTTCCGAAATATATTCAGGGAGCTGGGGTTGGAGCATCTTTTTGAAAAGTGGATTATTTCAGAAGAACTGGGACAAGAGAAACCGGCCCGCATCATGTTTGAAACCGCCATGGAACAAATGGGATTAAGCGGGCAGGATGCAGAGCGCATTGTAATGATTGGAAACAACATTAAGAGAGATATTCTGGGCGCAAACCAAGTGGGAATCCGCACAATTTTACAAAGTGAAACCCCCCGCTATCCAATGGAGGTGGATACGCCGGAAGAAATGCCGGATTACATTGTGGCAAGCAGCAGGGAGCTGATCCCCCTGCTTGATGAGCTGGAACGGCAGATTCAGAATAAAAACAGGATTACAATAAAATATAAATAAGGTGATTGTATGAATAGATGATAGCACTGGAAAAATTCCGTAAGCAAACGGAAGAAGTTGAAAAACTGAGATTCATTGCAGAACAGGATTTATTTCCCATGTGTATAAAATGGCTGATATGAGGCTGGATGGAAAATTTGTTTAATTTTCCATCCAGCCTGATCATATATTGAACAAGGGTTCCAGCTATGGGAGCATCCTTTGGGTATGCTTTGACACCCGATAACGCTTTAGGTTCTGCCGGAAAGCATGGCAGGAGCACAGAAAGGGCGGTGATCCGGAATGATGAAAAAAGTGGCTATGGCTTGTATCCTTGCATTGCTGTTTCCATATATAATAACTCTGGCCTGGACTGGTAAGATTGAGGGAAAGAAGGACATTTCTGTTGTTACCAGTGGAAAGAAGATTCTTCTGGACAGGAAAAAAGGGGAATCTTATATGGATGTGGAGGAATATCTGCCTGGTGTGGTGGCAAAGCAGATGCCGGCTGATTATGGCAGGGAGGCACTCAGGGCCCAGGCGGTTATTGCCAGGACATACATTTATGGAAAAATGAATGGGCAGAATGAAGTGAAGGAATCAGAGCTTCACATGGAATATTTAGAGCAGCAGCAGATGGAAAAATTGTGGGGAAGCGAAGCCTTTGTTGCCAGTTATCAGGCAGTGGAGAATGCCGTCCGGTCTACGTCTAAAATGGTAATGATGTATGACGGTAAGCTCATTGACCCTTTGTTTCACAGGGCCAGTACTGGAAAGACCAGGGCAGGGGATGAAAACCATCTCTATCTGCAGCCGGTTGTCTGCCCCAGGGATGTAGAGGCAGAAGGTTACCTCCATTTGACTGCTTACAAAAAAGAGGAGTTTGCAGAGAAGATCAATCAGATATCTGGTGAAGCACCTGTCAGTGCAGATCAGATACCAGGAAGCATCCAGATCATTCTCCGGGAAGAGGGAGGCTATGTGGGGCAGATCCAGATCGGCACCAGGGTGTATACGGGAGAAGAGATTCAGCGCGTCCTGGGTCTGCCATCCTCTTCCTTTGGATTTGAAGATTACGAAGGGGGAGTAAGGGTGATCTGCCAGGGGATCGGCCATGGATACGGCATGAGTCAGTATGGAGCGAAGAGCAAAGCAGAGGAAGGATGGACCGCAGAAAAAATACTCCCTTATTTTTATAAAAATATTGTTTTAATTTCTGAATAGCCTTAAATTAATCATTTTGTAATTACTAACGGTGCTTTGCACTGCACAGACTGCAGACAAATCGGTATCAGGACATAAGTCCTGGTACCGATTTTTTTGCCGTTCCAAAGAGTTGTTTTAGTGTTTCTTTCCAATGACCAGATATCAAGCCGGGCATTATAGTATTAATGGATTGCTGTATGCATGGAAAGTACTGATAGAAGAGCAGAAAAATTAAAAAGATTTCTGGTGTGTGGTAAAATCAATATAATGATCAGGTGTTCATGATGATGCCATACCATTGTACAACCTCACTTACTTCCTGGAATGATCAGTAATATTATTGGTGAAAATAATCATAGAGTGAAACAAATTTTCATAATGACGTAAAAATATTGACATAATTATATCTGGTGGTAAGATGTAGGGCATAAGCTAGTGACATAAAAATCGTCAACATACGACTGCAAAAATGTAATTATTATGTGAATAATGCCGGAAGAGGCGCTATTCATTACTCCCACGAATATTTTGGGGAAGTAGCAGACGAAAAATAAGACAGTTTGGCAGCTATTGTCTATAAAGTGATTTATATACATAGTTGGGAAATGTATAAAACAAATAACAATAAGTAAACAAAAACAGGAGGTAAACGATTAATGAAGATTTTCACGTACAACCAGCAATATGAAAGTGAGGTTGTGGAGCTTTGGAATCAAGAGTTACTTGCAGATCCTATTACTGTCCACAAGTTCCGACAGCAGGCTTTGTTTGATGACAACTTTGATTCCCAGTTGTGTTATGTTGCATTGGAGGAAGAAAAAGTAGTAGGATTTCTTTTGGCAACCAAAAGAAAATTTCCTTATCTGGAAAGGGGAACGGAACCGGAACGGGCATGGGTGAACGTGATGTTTGTTGATTCCGCTTGTCAGAGAAAAGGTATTGGAACTCAGTTACTTGTGCGGGCAGAAGAAGATTTAAAGGTGAGGGGGGCGAAAAATATAACACTAGCGGCTTATAGTCCCAGCTATTTTTTCCCTGGAGTAGATGTGGAAAATTATAAACCCGGTGTGAGATTCTTTGAAAAGATGGGATACAAAGCAGGGAAGGTAAGTTATTCCATGTGCAAAGATCTGCATGGGTATCATCTTTCAGCGGAAGCCTTAGAAAAACTGAAAAGAGCAAATGAGGAAGGATTTCATTTCGAAATGTTTACTTACCGCTATGCCATTGACCTATTAAATTTTGCCAGAGACGAATTTGGCGGTGGCTGGAAAAGAAATTGTCTTTTAACGATGCAGCATGAAAGAGCAGAGGATTGTATTATTCTTGTATTAGATAAAGAAAATAAGATTTGTGGCTTTTGTACAAGAATGATTGATGGAAATCCTATGCGTTTTGGCCCCATTGGAACAGCAGAAAGAACAAGGAATCATGGTTTGGGAGGTATATTATTTGATCTGGCACAGATGGAAATGGAAAAAAGAGGAATTCATCATCTGTATTTTGTTTCAACAGATGAACCAGGCAGGCGTTTTTATGAAAGACATGGCGTAAAAGTATTTCGAACATTTCAAGACTATAAAAAGGACATTTAAGGAGAATTACTATGGGAATTGCAAAAAGAATTGTTAGTATTGGAGCACATTCGCTGGATGCGGAGCTTTTGGGAGGTCCATTAATTTTAAAGTATGCGAAAGAAGGAAGCCACTGTACCCTGATACATGTAACACAGGGAAGACTGGAAGACCCCAATGCAACAGAAGAAGAAAAAAAAGCATATTTGCAGACACTGTTATCGGAGAATCAAGAAGCAGCAAAAGAACTGGGAGGAGATACCATTTGGTTGGGATATGTATCCAGCAACATGCCTTCTCAAGATGAATTTGCAAAACGCCTGGAGAGTTATTTTGAGGAAAATAAGGTGGAGCTGGTTATAACACACTGGAGGGGGTCCATGCATCCAAGACATATTAACACCCATGACGCAGTGACTCAAGCGGTAAAGAATCTGAGAAAGAAAGGAAATCCTATTCGATTAATTTATGGAGAAACCTTTGAAGATTTACAGGGCTTTGTCCCACAAATATATTTTGGAATGACTGATGAGGAAGTTAACCAGTGGTTTGATGCATTAAAGAAATATCAGGTATTTAATGGAAAAGTAAATGATTTTCCATATATTTCTTACTATACGACAAATTTAAAGGTAAGAGAGATTGAATCGGGAAATTACCGTAAGACCGTAGGTTATATGTACGCTCCGCAGATTGAAGAAAATTTGTGGTGATTAAAAAATGAGATTCCAAGGAGGAAGAAAGAATGGGTGACATATACGTAAGGATTGATGATAGATTAATCCATGGACAAACCATTGTGGCTTGGTGCCCGACTCTTGGCATAAAAGAAATTGTTGCCGTAGACGATATAAGTGCCAAGAACCCTATGTTGAAGAACATTATGACTATGAGTGTGCCTAGCATTTATAAAACTCATATTGTTACCACTGAGGATGCTAAGGAAATATTATCAAAAGAGAATTCCGGAAACCGTCTTCTGATTGTTAAAACCCCCAAAATACTATGTGAGTTAAAGGAGGAGATAAAGGGGGCAAAGGCAGTTATCCTGGGTAATCTGGCAAAACAAACTGATTCTATCCATAAATTGGCTGGAGCAACAGGAATTTTCTACCTTAGTGAAAATGATGTGGAAATATTAGAACAACTGATACAGGCGGGGGTAGATGTATATTTCCACCAACTTCCGACTAGTACGAAGGTCACGTGGGAAGCATTTAAAAAGAGTATTTGACGAAGGGAGATCGTAAAAATGGGTGTGATACAGATTATTGCAATAGCACTTTTTATCTATTTGGGATCCATTGGATCCATTGTAGGAAATACCATTGGCTGGTATACACTTGGCAGACCGCTGGTGGCATCCTTTATTGTTGGCCTGATTATGGGCGATGTGCAGACGGCCATGGTAATTGGAGTTCCGCTGCAGATTATGTATATGGGAAATGTAACACCTGGCGGCGCCGTGGCGTGGGATTTATCTTATGCAACTTATATTGGGACAGCAGGGGCAATGGTATTTGGAAGGGGCATGGAGGTGACACAGATTATTGGTCTGGCAGTGGTGTTTGCTGGAATTGGCGGGCTGTGTGGTCAGATTATGTGGAATGTTTCTTATGCATTGAATCTTCCGTTAAACCGTGTTGCAAATAAATATGCGCAACAGGGAGATACGAAAAAAATGTATATTCCAAACTTAGTGTATGGCCAGATCATTGGTTTTGCATGTCGTTTTATCCCAGCGATTATACTGCTTTCCTCTATGACAGCAGTATCCACCCAGGGAGATTTTGCTTCCATGATTCCGGGATGGGTTACAATAATGCTAGGTGCATTTGGTGGTATGATGGCAGCACTTGGAATGGGTATTATTCTTTCATTCTTATTAAAAAAGAAATGGCAGATTTGCATTTTCTTGTTGGGATTTGTAATGGTTACATATCTTAATTTAAATACAATGGCAGTTGCAGTGATTGCAACACTTCTTGCAGTTGTTTATTATGTATTTCAAATAGAGCAGCAGGAGGCGAAGGCATGAGCAGAAAATTAAGTAAAAAAATATTAAACAAAGTTTTTTGGAACTGGTTTTTCTGGAATGGCTGTTCTCAGCAGGCTGAAAGCATGCTGGGAATGGGATTTGGCCAGTCCATGGCTCCTGCCATTGAAGAACTTTATGATACAAAAGAAGAAAAAGCAGAAGCACTGCAACGTCATATAACCCTGTTTAATACAGAGGCACAAGTTGGGGTCATCTGTAATGGAATTGTATGCGGCATGGAAGAGGCCAATGTAAATGACCAGTGTACACCAGATGTAATCAGTAGTGTAAAGGTTGCTTTAATTGGACCCACCTCTGCCATTGGGGATTCTCTTTGGGTTGCTACCATTATCCCTATTTTACTGACTATTTGTTTGTCAATTTCTCAGGGAGCAGATGCGTCTATGACATGGATAGGTGCAATGTTGTATCTTTTGATTTATCCGGTTCTTACC
>JAEWRS010000304.1 GCA_023398855.1 Bacillota bacterium | reverse complement strand
GATTGGGATATTGCTGTATATGATGGCATGGCAGAACAGACAGTACCGGCAGAGTATCCGGAACTTAACCATTGCCACTGAGTTTAGTTTTGACTTTAAGTCCAATATTGATTATAAGATGTACCGTATTGTTATCGGTGCGGATTCCTTTGATACCTTGAATCCTTATGAAGAACTGGAGGATTCCCGCAGACTGTTTGAGCAGCTGAAGGATTCCACTCCCCAGGAAAACAGTAAAAAGGGGCTTGACGGGATCATCATTCTCATTGGTATGCTGGAGAAAAGAATCGAGGATATCCGCACCAGTAATATTATAGGGGATTATGACAGGAACAAGGAACGGCTGGACAAGGATATTTATGTGATTACAGATTTAATAGAAGAAACCATGTCGGACTATATTTATAATGAAACAAAGGCTCTGGAATCCATGCGCAGGAAGCTGGAGTCCCAGGCTAAACGTGTCATTGCTCTGTGTATCATGGTTTCCGCTTATATTATTATATTTCTAATGGCATCGTTTTCTTCCTTTGGCAAGAAAATCACAAGACCTATTGAGGAGCTTTGTGAATATACCATGGCCCTGGCAAACGGAAATTTAAAGGCCAATGCGCCCAGGAGCAATATCAGGGAACTTCAGATGTTAAGTGACCAGTACGATCACATGGTAATCCGCATTGTGGAGCTGATCAACCACATTAAGGAGGAGCAGGAGCTAAAGAAGAAAACCGAATTAAAGCTTCTTCAGGCTCAGATCAACCCTCATTTTCTTTACAACACCTTAGACACTATCGTGTGGCTGGCTGAAGGAAAACGCCATCAGGATGTAGTGGAAATGATTACGGCTCTTTCTTCCTTTCTCCGGATGGGACTGAACAACGGCCGGGATTTCATTACCGTCAGGGGGGAGGCGGAGCATGTCAACAGCTATCTCCAGATCCAGCATTTCCGCTATGAGGATATTCTGGATTATGAGATCGATTTTAAGGAGCAGATTATGGATTACTCAATCCTAAAGCTGACCCTGCAGCCGATTGTTGAAAATGCTCTTTATCATGGAATCAAGAATTGCAGGAAAAAGGGTTTTTTAAAAATCACTGGCTGGCAGGAGGGCGGGGACATCCTGCTTAAGGTGGAAGATAACGGCATTGGCATGAAACCGGAAGAACTTGAAAAAATGCAGAAGCTGGTGAGCAGAGGAGGAGAGGATGTTGGGCTTCGGGAAGGCTTTGGTATTGCCAACGTTGCGGAGCGGATCCGCCTGAATTTCGGGGAGGCTTATGGGCTGAAGATAGAAAGCCAGTATGGGTCAGGGACCTCTGTGACCGTGAGGGTTCCCGCATCAATAAAGGGGAATAGATAAAAAAACCAACCTTTTTCCGAAAAAAACCAACCTAGTTCTGGAATACCCGGCAATAGCGTAAAAAACTCAACCCTTTGCAAAAGATTTTGCATTGAGAAAAAGGACTTTAATCGTTATGATACAGGTAGTTACTAAATGGAGCAATGCGATATATTATTTGGAGGGAATTGATATGAAGAAAAGATTACTGGGCATGATGACAGCAGCTGCCATGACAGCGGCTATGGTATTATCCGGCTGCAGCGGCTCTCAGACCGCAGCAACCACAGCGGCACCTGCCGGCGGAGAAACCAAAACAGAAGCAGCTACGGAAGCAAAGACAGAGGCAGCAAAGACAGAAGCAGCAAAGGCAGAGGAGAAGAAAGAACTGTTGGTGGTAGGATTTTCACAGGTAGGTGCGGAGTCAGACTGGAGAACAGCCAATACTGAGTCCATGAAGTCCACATTTACGGAAAAAAATGGATATAAGCTGATATTTGATGATGCACAGCAGAAACAGGAAAATCAGTTAAAAGCTGTCAGGAACTTTATTCAGCAGGACGTGGATTATATTGTTATTGCACCGGTTACCGAAACCGGCTGGGATACGGTTTTACAGGAAGCAAAGGATGCGGGAATCCCGGTTATTATTGTTGACCGTATGATTGATGTTTCCGATGATACTCTATATACCGCCTGGGTTGGTTCCAATTTCCTGCAGGAAGGCTATGATGCAGTAAAATGGCTTGATGAGTATCTGACAAAAAATAACCGGACAGATGATGCCATCAATATCGTGACACTGCAGGGTACCATTGGTTCTTCTGCCCAGATAGGCCGTACCGATGGCGTGGAAGAAAAGATGAAAGATCATCCAAAGTGGAAGATGTTAGAGCGGCAGACAGGAGAATTTACACAGGCAAAGGGACAGGAGGTTATGGAGTCCTTCTTAAAGACCTATAATGATATTGATGTTGTGATTGCTGAAAATGACAATATGGCCTTTGGAGCCATTGATGCCATCAAGGCAGCAGGAAAGACCTGCGGACCAAAGGGTGATATCACCATTATTTCCTTTGATGCAGTTGCGGCTGCTTTTGATTCCATGATTGCCGGAGATATGAACGTATCAGTGGAATGCAACCCACTTCATGGTCCTCGTGTGTCTGAAATTATCCAGAAGCTGGAAAAGAAAGAAAAAGTAGATAAAATCGCCTATGTACAGGAAGGTGTGTATCCGGCCGATACGGCTGCCACAGAAAAACCAAAGAGAGCCTATTGATCCCAGGGGCCTTTGAGCCGTAAAAAGGAGCGAATCTAGAGAAACAGGTGCAGAGGAATGGAGGATGGTGTTTTTATTTCTCCTCTCTGCACCTTTTTAATCCCTGAATTTGCCGTTTCAAGCGGGCGGGGAAGGAAAGGAAGGGTTTTTATGCCCAATACAACCGTATTAACCATGCGAAACATATCCAAAACATTTCCTGGTGTAAAGGCCCTTGATCAGGTGGATTTTACCTTAAAAAGCGGAGAGATCCATGCTCTTATGGGAGAAAATGGAGCGGGTAAATCCACTCTCATTAAGGTCCTTACCGGAGTGGAGGAGTTTGAATCAGGAGAAATTACCATCGCCGGATTCGGGGAGAACATGATTAACCATTCTCCTCAGGAAGCCCAGGCCCATGGAATCAGCACGGTCTACCAGGAAGTCAATCTCTGCCCCAATTTATCTGTTGCAGAAAACTTATTTATTGGCAGAGAGCCAAAGCGGGCTGGCATAATTGACTGGAAAACCATGAATAAGAAAGCAAAGGAGCTGCTGGAAAGCCTGGATATCCAGATAGATGTGACCAGGGCTCTGGAAAACCACTCCATTGCCTTACAGCAGATGTTTGCCATTGCCAGAGCTGTGGATATGTCTGCAAAGGTTCTGATCCTTGACGAACCCACCTCTTCCCTTGATGACCATGAGGTGGAGAAGTTGTTCCGTCTGATGAAGCATCTGAAATCAGAAGGTGTGGGGATTATCTTTGTCACCCATTATCTGGAGCAGGTATATGAGGTCTGCGACAAGATCACAGTTCTCAGAAACGGCGCCCTGGTAGGGGAGTATGAAACGGAAAAGCTGCCCAGAGTGCAGCTGGTTGCCAAAATGATGGGAAAGGATTTTGATGATCTGGCGGCAATAAAGAAAAGCGGGGAAGCAAAGGAAACGTCTGGGGAAGTAGTGATTCAGGCTAAAGGAATTGGAAGGCAGGGGACGATAAAACCTTATGATTTAATGATTCACAAAGGGGAAGTGATCGGTCTTACGGGACTTTTGGGCTCCGGACGTTCGGAGCTTGCCAGAAGCCTTTACGGCGCGGATAAGCCAGACAGCGGCGAATTAACAGTAAAGGGACAGCCGGTTTCCGTGGCGGCCCCTATTGATGCCATGATGGCCGGAATGGCCTATCTGCCGGAAAACAGGAAAGAGGAAGGGATCGTGGCAGATTTGTCGGTGCGGGAAAATCTCATCCTTGCTTTGCAGGCAAAAAAAGGGATGTTCCATCTGCTTGGAAGAAAGGAGCAGGAGGAGCTTGCTGACAAGTATATTAATCTTTTGCAGATCAAGACGGCCAGTCCGGAAACCCCCATTAAAAGCTTAAGCGGTGGAAACCAGCAAAAGGTAATCCTGGGAAGATGGCTTCTTACGGACCCGGATTTCCTCATACTAGATGAGCCTACAAGGGGAATTGATGTGGGAACCAAGACAGAGATCCAGAAGCTGGTAGTAAAGCTTTCAGAGGAAGGAAAGTCTGTGATGTTCATTTCCTCTGAGGTAGAGGAAATGCTTCGTACCTGCAGCCGTATGGCCGTACTGCGGGATGGACAGAAGGTAGGAGAGCTGGAGGAAGGTGAGCTGGATCAGAATAACATTATGAAGGCGATCGCAGGGGGTATGGAAGATGAATAGAATGACAGTGATTGCGAAAAAAATAACAGGAATCCGGTTATTTCTGCCTCTGTTCTGCCTGGTCCTGGTGCTTCTGTCAAACCTCATTAAAACTCCAACTTTTTTTCAGGTGACCATAAAAAATGGTGTTTTATATGGATATATCATTGATGTGATCAACCGGGCCAGTGACCTGGTAATTCTGTCTGTGGGGATGACCATGGTGGTGGCAGCCTCTGGTGGTACGGACATTTCCGTGGGAGCAGTCATGTCTGTGGCAGGGGCAGTATGCTGTTACATCTTGTCAGGAGGGCAGCAGACGGTGAATGCGTTTCAGAATCCCTATATATTAGGCGTACTGGCAGCGGCTCTTGCAGGGATTCTGTGCGGTGCCTTTAATGGTTTTCTGGTAGCAAAGATGAAGATTCAGCCCATGGTGGCGACCCTTATTCTGTTTACGGCAGGACGGGGAATGGCGCAGCTGATCACCAGGGGGCAGATCACCTACATTCGGGTAGAATCCTATAAGATGCTGGGAGCCAGCATTCCCGGAATCCCCATTCCCACTCCAGTGTTTGTGGCCCTTCTGGTAGTAGCACTTACCTATGTTTTACTTAAGAAAACCACTTTGGGGCTTTACATCCAGACGGTGGGAATCAACTCCAGGGCATCCAGACTCATGGGGATCAAATCCTCCATGATCATCTTTCTGTCCTATGTATTTTGCGGCCTTTGCGCAGGGATATCCGGTCTGGTGGCGTCGTCAAGAATCTATTCTGCGGATGCGAACAACATCGGGCTTAACTTAGAGCTGGATGCCATACTTGCAGTCGCGCTGGGAGGCAACAGTCTGGGCGGTGGCAAATTTTCCCTGCTTGGAAGTGTAATTGGAGCTTATACCATTCAGGCCTTAAGCACCACCCTATACGCCATGGGTGTTTCTCCGGACCAGATTCCGGTCTATAAGGCAATTGTTGTTGTGGTTATTGTTGCCCTTCAGTCAGCGGAGCTTAAAAAAATGGCAAAACGTTTTCAGGCGGGCTTTGGAGCCGGAAGAAAGGTGGCGTAAATGAAAAACCGAGGAAAAATGGATGGAAAGGTATTCCTGCTTTTGATTACCATTGCTCTTTTTGTGGGAATGTACATAGCCGGTATCCTGATTTTTAAGAGCAAGGGCTTTGCAAAGCCCCAGGTATTTTTAAATCTCTTTATTTCCAACGCCGGTCTGATCGTCATAGCAGCGGGCATGACAATGGTCATGATCACAGGGGGGATTGATATATCTGTTGGCTCTGTGGTAGCGCTTACTTGTATGGTGCTGGCCTGGATGATGGAAATTAAGGGAATTGGAGCTATTCCTGCGCTTTTGACGGTTTTCGTCATGGGTCTTGTGTTTGGCCTTATCCAGGGATTCTTTATCGCTTACCTGAAAATACAGCCTTTTATTGTGACCCTGGCTGGCATGTTCTTTGCCAGAGGCATGACGGCCATCATAAGTCAGGAAATGATTAGCATTAAAAACGAACTATTCTTAAAATGGGCAAAGAGCAAAATCAATTTAGCTTTTTTGGGAGGAACACCCAACAAAAAGGGAGTGGTCAATTACCCATTTTTCTATCCAAGCGTTGTCATTGCTCTAACGGTATTGGTACTGGTATTTATCGTACTAAAGTATACGAAATTTGGAAGGACTATTTATGCTGTAGGGGGAAATGAGCAGTCTGCCCTGATGATGGGGTTAAATGTAAAACGTACCAAGCTTTTGGTATATGTGATCAATGGTTTTTTATGTGCTTTAGGCGGGTTTTTATTCAGCTTAAATACCTGTGCAGGTTTTGTGGAGCAGGCAAAGGGCTTTGAAATGGAAGCCATCGCTTCGGCGGTTATCGGGGGGACACTGCTGTCGGGAGGCGTGGGAAATGTTTTCGGCAGCTTGTTTGGGGTTTTAATAAAGGGTACCATAGAGACCTTCATTACATTTCAGGGGACACTTTCTTCCTGGTGGACGAAGATCACCATTGCGGCATTGCTGGCCTTTTTCATCATCCTTCAAAGTCTGTTTGCCAGGGCAAAGGAGAAGTGAAACCAGGCAGGAAAAGCAATGGATCAGCAGAGGCAGACTATTGGCGTGAGTTTCTACGTCAGGCAGCTGCCTCTGTTTTTTTATCGTATAGGAAAGTTCGTCCAATACGATAAAAACCCTCCGGGAGGATTGCACTGCGGCGGTAGGGTTGGATGTCGCCGAGGCGACCCGCCGCAGGCGGAGAATCCCGCAAGCGGGATTCT
>JAEWRS010000230.1 GCA_023398855.1 Bacillota bacterium | reverse complement strand
GTATTAATATATCACCTACAAACAATCCTGTCAACGTTTTAAATAAAAATAATCCGTTTTTTCCGCCAGTAATCTGGCTTTTGGTTGAATTTTGTTCTGGGACTTAGTATAATAGAAGTCACAGAATAAAACAAGGGATTCATTTAGTATGACCGGGCATAAATAATCACATCATTTGATTCGATTGTCTATGGACATGCAGCCAAAAAGGATTCGATTTGTGCATATTCCAATCCCATGGCAGCAGAGATTCAGCAGATTATATCATTGATCATGATTCTGATGCAAACGGTTATAAACCTTAGATTATTTAATAAACCATTGAAAGGAGTTCTGACTATGAAAATCTTTTTTAACAGGAAATGGAGCATAGCTGAAAAACGATTATTAATCCTATCCTCATTTCTGTTGGGCTGCCTTCTGGGCTTTTTATTTGCTCCGATCAAGAAAGGAATTTACTGCGGCAACCACAACGGAAATACCTGGAAACCGAAAGGAAAGAATAAAAAGGGTTAACCCAATCCTTCTTCAAATGTGCAAAGGGCCGCAGAGTTTCATAATCTGCAGCCTTTTCTTTATCAGCCTTTTCTCCAGGTGGAAGGTGCAAAAATCAACAGCATTGGAAATACCTCCAAACGTCCTGCCAGCATATCAAACATCATAACATATTTGGACAAGGGAGAAAAATGGGAGAAATTCTGGGCAGGACCGGCTCCCCCCAGTCCTGGTCCGATGTTATTAAAGGTTGCTGCAACAGCCGTAAAATTTGTGGTAAAGTCAAAGTTATCCAGACTGACAATCAGAACGGATATGGTAAAAATCACAATGTAAGCGCCTAAAAATGTGTTGATCGACCGGAGTACATTATGTTCAACGGGCTTTCCTTCCAGTTTTATCACCTTTACACTTCTAGGATGAAGCAAGGATCCCAGTTCTTTTCGCACTGCTTTTAGAAGAATAACGATACGGGATACCTTAATTCCTCCTCCTGTACTACCTGCACATGCACCGATAAACATGAGCACAACAAGGATTCCCTTTGAAAATTCCGGCCACAAATCAAAATCAACGGTGGAATAACCGGTTGTTGTAATAATCGAGGCTACCTGGAAGGCCGCATGGTGGAAAGCTGAAAAGAGGTTTCCAAAACCTCCGCGGATATTTGCAGTAATAAGCAAAACAGAAGCTGCGATAATTCCAAGATAAGCCCGGGCCTCCTCACTTTGGAGGGCTTCCTTGGGATGACGGGTCAAAAACAGGTGATACACATTAAAGTTTACACCAAATAAAATCATAAATACGGTAACAACTCCCTGGAGATAATAACTGTCATAAAAAGCCATGCTGTTGTTTTTGATACCAAATCCACCGGTACCCGCTGTACCAAAACTGATTGCCAGGGAATCAAAAAGAGGCATACCGCCTATTACAAGGAGTATGATTTGCAGTGCTGTCATAGCTAAATAGATTTTATAAAGGATCTTGGCTGTGGTCCTGACCTTTGGCACCAGCTTGCCTACAGAAGGACCTGGGCTTTCCGCCTTCATAATGTACATATTATATCCACCTGCAAGGGGAAGAATTGATAGAATAAATACCAAAACTCCCATACCTCCGATCCAATGTGTAAAACTCCTCCACATGATCATGCATTTGGAAAAAGACTCCACATCAGGTAAGATACTCGCACCCGTGGTAGTAAAGCCGGAAATAACCTCAAACATAGCATCTTCAAATAAGGGGATTTCCCCGCTTAAATAGAAGGGCAATGCACCAAAAAAACTTAGGACAATCCAACTCAGCGCAACGGAAACAAAGCCTTCCTTTGCAAAGAAAACCATGTTTTCAGGCTTTTTCCTCGTAAACATAAGACCAATGCCGCCACAGACTGACATGACTGCCAGGAACCAGAAACCGCTTGTTTCCCTGTAAATCACTGCAGTAATACACGGCAGCAGCATAAATACTGCCTCAATATTTAAAATCCATCCCATCACATAGATGATTACTTTTTTATTCATAGCATTTCCCTACCTTAGTATGTCCCGTAAATCATTAAGCCCGGTCTCCGTAGTGACGACGATAACCCGGTCTCCTTCTTCTATAGTATCTTTTCCCCGCGGGCTGATAAACCGTCCCCTTCGGCTGATACTTGCCACGAGAAGATTTTTTTTCAGTTCAAGCTTTTCCAATGGAATTCCTACGATTGCAGGTTCTTTTGCTACACGGAATTCCAGGGCCTCCGCCCTGTCTGCCACAATCCTATAAAGTGTTTCCACATTACTTCCCATGGAATTCTGCATGGCACGGACATATTGGAGAATGGTCTCAGCTGTGATGAGCTTTGGATATATCACACTTCCTAAATTCATAGAATTTATGACATTTTCAAAGGCGATCCGGTTCACTTTAGTAATCAGCTTTGCCTTTGACTGGCTTGCCGCATAAAGAGAAAGCATGATATTCTCTTCATCAAAGCCAGTAAGTGAGGCAAAGGCATCCGTCTGGCCGATGCCTTCCTGAAGAAGCAGATCCTGATTGGACGCATCACCATGGATGACCATAGCTCTCGGCAGCAGCTCACTTAATTCGTTGCATCGCTCCCGATTCTGTTCCATTATTTTTACGTTAATCTTTGAGTTTTCCAACAATTTAGCCACATAGTATGTAATTTTCCCGCCTCCTACCAGCATGGCTGTTTTCACTGTATTATTATCAATCCCTGCCTGCTTAAAGAACTTATTGGCTTCTGAGGGGGAGGCGATAAAGGATATCTTATCTCCTGCCATCATGGCAGATTGCCCGCTGGGAATAATAACATCATTTCCATGCTCAATGGCGCAGATCAGCACATTACAGTGAAGCTTAGTCAGAACCTCCCGCACCATCATATGATCCAGAATGGATTGATCCGGAACAAGGAACTTTAAAATCTCAATCCTGCCCTTTGCAAAGGTATCAATTTTAATTGCAGACGGAAACTGAAGCAGCCTGGCTATTTCCATAGCCGCTGCCATTTCCGGATTAATGGTCATGGAAAGTCCAAGCTCCTCCCTGATA
>JAEWRS010000170.1 GCA_023398855.1 Bacillota bacterium | reverse complement strand
ACTTTTCCGTTTTTAGGACTTTTAGGCTGCGGGCTGTGCGGATTGTCTGTGGGCATTATGTGGCCGGGAGTATTTAGCATGGCATCCGCTTCCTTAAGGGGAGGAGGAACCGCAATGTTTGCGTTTTTGGCACTGGCAGGTGATTTGGGATGCTCCGGGGGACCTTCCTTGGTAGGCATTATTTCCGGGTATTTCGGGGATAATTTAAAAATCGGTATATTAGGAGCTGTCTTGTTTCCTGTTATTCTGGTATTTTTGCTCACCCGCATGTATGAATCAGGCAAAGAGGCAGAGGTTGCTGTGAATAATAAGGAAGAACAGATGAATTGTGACATATAGTTGTCCTGTTCCATATGCTACAATTAGCTTACCACATGAAGAAAAGAGGTAAGAAGAATGGAGTTTGAAAAACTATTTCTAAAGGAAAAAAAAGCAGTGGGACTGATGGCGCGGACAAATAATGGATCGCCGGACATGGGAACAGTGATCAGCGGTCTGTGGGAAAGCTTTTATGGCACGGGAGTTTATTCTGCCGTTAAAAAAAA
Source organism: Bacillota bacterium (assembly GCA_023398855.1). Lineage (GTDB taxonomy): Bacteria > Bacillota > Clostridia > Lachnospirales > Lachnospiraceae > Lacrimispora. The sequence continues at coordinate 5,919 of JAEWRS010000170.1, read as the reverse complement.
GAATCATGAAAAGACTTTGGGAATCTATACAGATTTTGCCGGAAGGGAAATGGATGATTACACTGTTATAGCTGCATGTGAAGTAGAAGATACAGATGAGATTCCTCAGGGAGCAGTGGCAAAGATCATACCGGAAGGGATGTATGCGAAGTTTGTAGTAAGGGGAAATGTGGTAACGGCTGTAGCAGAATTCTGGCAGGAGCTTTGGAAGCTGGATTTGCCAAGAACCTTTGTGTGCGATTTTGAAGAATACCAGAATGGAAATATGGAGGATTCAACGATACATATTTATATTGGTTTAAAGGACTGATGAAAAAAGGAGGGGGCCGTTAACTGGCTCCCTCTGATCGTTTCTTAATAGATAACTTCTTCAAATCCTTCGGTAGAAGGAAATGTAATGGAAACAATTTTGCCCGGGTCTTTATAATTGATGTTCATATTCATGACCAGGTCCATGGTGTCTTCGTCTTCGGTTATTGTGGTGTATATGGTTATGGTTTCCCTGGAAAAGTATCCTTCCGGGCTGATGATTGCTTTTCCGTCAATCCGGCGGATCTTAAAATCAGAACCAGACAGAGCTGGCCATGTTTCCTCGTAAACAGGCATGAGATATTTTTCTAAGCCATCTGGTTTGCTGGAATACATGAGGATCTTGTTTCCTTCTCCGCTATCTGCTATCTGCACATTATCAAGGAATGCACCAAACTGTCCGGTCAGGCCTCCAAGGGTGAGGTTTTTGGTCATTTCCTCATATCCAATTTTCATTTTGTATTTTTCATACTTTCCCATATCGGAATAATAACAGCCATTAGTATAGAAAGAAGTTTCTGATTTGCGTATCCCCATCATATCAATATCAGTCTGAGATAGAAATTCCATACCAGAGGTGTTTATGTCATGATAAGTAAGCTGCATGCTCATGGTGACAGGAATCTCCAGCCAGTCATAGTAAAAATTCATTCCGATATCTGCAGTGAGATCCAGCCCTGGCAGACTGGAGCTCTTAAGATCTGCCGCCTGGTACAGCTCCAGTCCCTTCCGGTTCATGTTATTAGAAGCAGATGGAGTGGAAGCCCGTTGACGGACATATCCCTCATCGGTCCATGCACCGGCCTCATTGACGATGCTGCCGTCGGGAGCAGTGGTTCCTGTTAACAGATAACCGTTTTCATCAAAATAGTAACATTCTGCCATGCCATCCCCATCGGAATCAATCCATTCCCATGTAGAGGAAGGGTAGGATTTATCACCATCCTGCCACCACCAGCCATTCTTGTCCTGCTTCCAGGCTCCCGCGTGGGCGGTTGATGCCATGGATACGGACAGAAGGGCTGCGACCGCAAATAGTTTTATAATTTTTCTCATGAAGTTATCATACCTCCTGTTTTTTAATCGCCCTGAAAGGGAGAATAGAATCAGACAATGGTTCACGTGCCTGTACTTATTCACCCACTATACCATATTTTGGCAGTTACAGCAAGAAAATGACGGGCCATGTATCCAATAGGTGCTTTGATGTACCCAATGTTTATTGATGAATCATATGATAAATGCTAGAATAAATGGCAAATGGAAAAAAAAGGAGATCATATAATGTACGAATCGACAACCAATTTTGTAAACATACTGTTTTTTTGGCAGTAGGTATTGCTATTGCAAACCCTATCATTAAAAAAGATAGAAATAGTTTTGCATAGCAAGTATGAGATGTGATTGAGATGACAAATGAACAACAATTAAAAAAGATGTTTGGAGGAAACGTGTGTGTATAGTGATTTGTATGCTACTTTAGCAGTATTTGGTGTTTTTCTTTTAGTATTGGGCTTAGGTATTATTGCGTTTTTTATGGTTGTTAATTGGAGGATTTTTTCAAAAGCAGGCAAACCAGGCTGGGCGTCTTTGGTTCCATTATACAATATTTATGTTATGTCTGATATTATATTTGGAAATTTAAATTATTTTTTTGCAGTGCTCATTACATGGGCAGTATCTTTAATCGGAATATTTACTGAAATCAGCTTATTAAGTAATCTTGCAGGGGTGGCTTCTTTGATTTTAAGTATCTTTTACTTTATAAAGCTTTCCAAAGTTTTTGGAAAGAGCGGTGGATTTGTGGTTGGCACAGTACTGCTGCCATTGATATTTCTTCCCATACTTGCATTCGGCAAGGCTGAGTACATAGGGCCGCATAACAATTAAGATATTCTGGCGGCAGCCTCTTTTTATAAGGGGCGGAGGGAATGGCAAATATTTGCTTGCCCCCCAATAGCCTGAAAAGAGAGGTGGTTGATCCCCTCTCTTTTTTGTCGTATAGGAATATTCCCAAAAAGGAAGCAGATGACAATCAATCTAAGGAATTTTTCCATTGTTTAAGCAGCTCTAAGTCAGAGGCCTTAAGTTTTAAATTGGTGGACAGGGTTTTCCCATCCGGGGTTGTAACCTTGATCTCCACCACACTTCCTTCTTTCATCGCACCGTTTAAGGCTGCCTTTAGAAACAGGGGGAATTTTGGGTGATTATTTTTAAATACAGTCCAGGATTCCTTTATCTGCATTAAATTCATAAGGTTCATATGACTGGTCCTTTCTTTTTTGATTAATAGGCATATCCTAGCATAAATAAAAAAGAGAGTCAATGCGCAGGAAGAGAAAAGAACGGCGTTTCCTCATTCTTGCTGCCGTGGTATAATTGATAAAAGGTTATACAATCATATCCTATTTGATCGTTGCTTTCGTGAAACAATAGGAACTTGAAAGAAAGGACAGCCTATGAAGATTGACAGACTTATCGGTATTTTATCCATCCTGCTTCAGGAGGAAAAGGTAACGGCTTCTTATCTTGCTGAAACCTTTGAGGTTTCAAGAAGAACCATTAACCGGGATGTGGAAGCATTGCTGAGAGCCGGTATTCCCATTGCAACTTCACAGGGACAACATGGGGGGATTTCCATTATGCCTGCCTACCGGATCGACCGGACAGTGCTCACTTCTTCCGAGATGCAGTCCATACTGACCGGACTTAGAAGTCTGGACAGTGTGGCGGGAACCAACAGGTATCAGCTGCTGATGAAAAAGCTGTCTGTGGATCAGGCCTCGGCTCCGGTTCTGGGAAGCCACATGATGATCAATCTTTCTTCCTGGCATAAATACACTCTGCCTCCAAAGATCGAACTGATCCGCGGAGCAATGGAAAACAGTCATTCCATAAAATTTTATTATTATTCTCCAGGAGGAGAGAAAGAGCGGTTTATTGATCCTTATCATCTGGTATTTCAGTGGTCCTCCTGGTATGTGTGGGGATACTGCAGGGAGCGGAAGGATTTTCGCATGTTCAAGCTAAACCGGATCCAGGAGCTCCGGGATACCTGCGAGCACTTTGATAAGGTTTCCCAGCCTTCCATTGAGTGTTTTCCTGAAAATCCATACCCAGCCACCTTCCAGGTGATTGCAGTCTGTGCACCGGAGATCAAGTGGCGGCTGATTGAAGAGTTTGGTATGAACTGCTTTAAGGAGCAGGAGGATGGCAGGCTTTTATTTCAGGCAGGATTTTCCGGCAAGGGAAATCTCTTTGGATGGATATTGAGTATGGGAGATCAGATAGAATTGATGGAACCGGCAGAATACAGAGAAGAGCTGGCAGAGCTGGTTTTGGAAATTTATGAAAAATATGCCGGTAAAAGGAAAGACATGCTTCTTGCAACCAACCGGAAATAAGGCTATAATAAAACGTAAAATAAAAAACCGGGAGAAATTGATGTACATAGCAGATTTACATATCCATTCTCATTATTCCAGGGCAACCAGTAAGGATTGTTCTCTGGAATATTTGGATTTATGGGCAAGAAAAAAAGGCATCGCCATACTTGGGACCGGAGATTTTACCCATCCGGCATGGCGTGAAGAATTAAAGGAAAAGCTGGTTCCCGCAGAGGAGGGGCTTTATATATTGAAGGAAGAATACCGCCTGAACAAAGGGGAAGGCTTAAGAGGAGCCATTCCCCGGTTTGTGGTTTCAGGGGAGATCAGTTCTATCTATAAAAAGAACGGGAAAGTGAGGAAGGTACACAGTGTCCTCCTCCTTCCTGGCATTGAGGAAGCAAAACGGTTGTCAGAAAGGCTGGAAACCATTGGAAATCTTCATTCTGACGGCAGGCCTATCCTTGGCCTGGATTGTCACGATCTTCTTGAAATTACGCTGGAAATGTGCCCAAGGGCAATCTATATTCCGGCTCATATCTGGACACCGCACTTTTCTTTGTTCGGGGCATTTTCTGGTTTTGATTCCATTGAGGAGTGTTTTGAGGACTTAACTCCTTATGTGCACGCTCTGGAAACGGGACTTTCTGCGGACCCGCCTATGATATGGCGTTTGTCAGCACTGGACCGGTTTCAACTGGTTTCCAATTCTGATGCCCATTCACCGTCAAAATTAGGAAGAGAAGCGAATTTGCTGAATATAGAGTTATCCTATACAGGACTTTGGAATGCCATTCAAAAAGGGGAAGGATTAGAGGGTACCGTAGAGTTTTTTCCAGAAGAAGGAAAATACCATTATGACGGACACAGGAAATGCAATCTTTGCCTTTCACCCTTGGAAGCGAAACAGTATTCTGGCAAGTGTCCGGTATGCGGCCGCAAGCTGACTACAGGAGTCTCCCACCGGATCGGTCAACTGGCTGACCGTGCCCCTGGTTTTATACTTCCGGGAGGAAAGAGCTATGAGAATCTGGTCCCTTTAAATGAGGTGATTGCGGCTTCTACAGGCTATACGGTTATCAGCAAAAAAGTTCAAAGCCAGTATGAATCCATGATCAGAGATTTGGGATCGGAATTACTGATTCTGAGAGATTTGCCTCTGGAGGATATTAATCATGCAGCAGGCTATATGATTTCAGAGGGGATTAAGCGGCTGAGAGAAGGAATAGTCTCATGCAGTCCCGGATATGACGGGGAATATGGGACGATCCGGCTGTTTGAGCCGGAAGAGATTGACAAAAGAGGGAAAGGCAAAGGCATTACTTTGAAAGAACAGGAAGCCGGATGGAAGAAAAAGGATCATATCAGAGATATACTTGAAACCTTGGATCAGGCTTATGGTGTGACAAAGGAGGGTTTTTACCACCAGCACCACTGGCAGCTTCTGGCAGCCATTATGCTCAGCGCTCAAAGCACGGATAAACAGGTAAACCAGGTGCTGCCCCAGCTTTTTCTGCGTTTTCAGACGGTTGAGCAGATGGCTGAAGCATCTTTAACAGAAATCGAAGAGTCAATACGTTCCATCGGACTTTATAAAAACAAAGCAAAAAACCTAAAGAAATGCTGCAAGCAGATTGCAGAGGAATTCGGCGGACAGGTGCCTAGGGATATTGACGGTGTTTTAACCTTGGCCGGAGTAGGCAGAAAAACAGCTACTTTGTTCCTGGCAGATGCTTACGCAATACCGGGCATTACAGTAGATACGCATGTGTTCCGTATTTCCAGGCGGCTTGGGTGGGCAATGGGAAAAACCCCGGAGGCAGTGGAAATGGAACTGCAGAAAATACTGCCAAAGGATCATTGGAACAGGATCAATTTTCAATTGATTTATCATGGCAGGGCTATTTGCACAGCAAGGAAGGCAAAATGCGGGGAATGTATGCTGAGAAAATGGTGCGGTCAAATGATAGACTTGGACGGGAAAGGAGAAAAAAAGATATTATGAGACTTATGTTTAAACAGAGATTTTTTTCCTGGTTTGACAGTTATGATGTATATGATGAGAATGGCACTACCGTTTATACCGTGAGCGGCAGGCCGGCCTGGGGTCATAAGCTGGAAATTTATGATAAAGACGGCAATCACCTGGCTACCTTAAGAGAACAGGTGCTTACATTTCTTCCCCGGTTTACTATTGAGATCAAAGGGGTGACAGTGGGTACAA
>JAEWRS010000088.1 GCA_023398855.1 Bacillota bacterium | reverse complement strand
CTGATTTAAATACTTATTACGGTCCCATACATGCGCTCAAGGGTGTTGATATGGAGATAGACAAAGGAGAAGTTGTATCTCTCATCGGAAGCAATGGAGCCGTGAAATCCACCCTGTTAAATACGATTGTGGGAATTACCAGATCTTCCCGGGGGCGGGTTGAGTTTATGGGAAAGGAAATCACCAACAGTCCGCCCTATTTCATGACAAAGCTGGGGATCAGCATTTCTCCGGAAGGCAGAGAGGTATTTCCGGCGCTTACGGTGGAAGAAAATCTCCGCCTTGGAGCCTACACAGTAAAGGATAAAAGTAAAATAACTGACAGCTATGAACGGGTCTGTGAAATATTCCCCAGATTAAAGGAGCGTATGAAACAGACGGCAGGAACTCTTTCCGGAGGAGAGCAGCAGATGCTTGCCATTGGAAGAGCCTTGATGTGCAGCCCTGAGCTGCTTTTGTTAGATGAGCCTTCCCTGGGTCTTGCTCCTAATTTTGTACTGCTTATTTTTGATCTGATCAAAGAGATTAATAAGCAGGGGGTGACCATTCTTCTCATTGAGCAAAACGCCAACATGGCTTTAAGTGCTTCTCACAGGGCGTATGTACTGGAGAATGGAAAGGTCACCATGTCAGGGAATGCAAAGGAGATCGGGGCTGATCCAAGAATTAAAAAAGCGTATTTAGGCTTAGGATAAAGGAGGTAACATGAAAAAGATAATTAATAAACCAATGGATGTGGTGGCAGAGGCATTAAAGGGAATGGAGCTTGCCCATCCGGGGCTTCGGTATACGCCGGGCTGCGAAGTGATATCCCGCCGGGATAAGGCTGATAAGGTGGCTGTCATATCAGGAGGGGGTGCCGGGCATGAACCGGCTCATGCAGGATATGTGGGAAAAGGCATGCTGGATGCTGCCGTATCCGGGAATGTGTTTTCCTCACCAAGCCCGGACCGGATCGGGGAGGCCATCAATCAGATGGATTCCGGAAAGGGAGTCCTATTAATCATAAAAAATTACTCCGGGGATATTATGAACTTTGGCCTTGCCTCTGACCTTGCCCAGGCAGAGGACATTCAAGTGGAAAGCATTGTTGTTAAGGATGATGTGGCTGTTCCGGACAGCACCTACTCCACCGGAAGAAGAGGGATCGCTGGCACTGTATTTGTACATAAAATTGCAGGAGCAAAGGCGGAGCAGGGGGGGAGCTTACAGGAAGTAAAGGCAGCGGCTGAGAAAGCCATTTCCAACATAAGAAGCATGGGCATGGCCATGAGTGCGTGTACGCTTCCAGCAGTGGGAAAACCTGGATTTGTTCTGAAAGAAGAGGAAATAGAGATTGGAATGGGCATCCACGGAGAGCCTGGAGTGGAAAGAACCAGAATGAAGACAGCAAAGGAGACCGCTGAAATTCTTCTTGAGAAGATTCTTGAAGATTATGATTATACTGACAGCCAAGTGGCGGTACTGGTAAATGGCCTGGGCGGAACCCCTCTTATGGAGCTTTATATCCTGAACATGGAGATCCAGAAGCTGCTGGAGGAAAAGAAAATCAGCGCTTATAAGACGCTTGTGGGGAATTATATGACGGCCCTTGACATGACCGGCTGTTCCCTGACGCTTATGAAACTGGATGATGAGCTAAAGGAGCTGCTTGACACACCCTGTGATACTCCGGCTCTGAAAATCAATTAAGGCGGTGGAATATGGGATTTACATTATCAGGTAAGGACTATGCAGAGTATATAAAAAAAGCATATAAACTGATCCATGAAAATGGAGAATATGTGACGGAACTGGATCTGGCTACCGGTGACGGGGATCACTGGTCAAACATTAACATGGGCTTTGAAAAGCTGGTTGAAAAAGCTGATGAGCTGGGAAAAATGCCTATCAGTGAGGAATTAAAGGAGATTGGTAAGATCATGATGGCCGTGATCGGAGGATCCTCCGGAGTGCTTTACGGCTCCGCTTATCTTGGGGCTGCCAAGGCCCTAAAGGGAAGGGAAGTCCTGGACTGCCAGGGAGTATGCGACATGCTGGAGGCTATGCTGGAAGCGATCATGTCCAGAGGGCAGGCAAGGGAAGGCTTTAAAACCATGATAGACAGCCTTGCTCCTGCGGTAAGCGCATATAAGAGAGGGATTTCTGAAGAAAAAAGCGAGCAGGAAATATGCGATATGGTGAAACGGGCAGCTATTGACGGAGCCGAGAACACAAAGAACATGGAGGCAGTAAGGGGCAGGGCCACCTATCAGGCCAACAAAGGTCTGGGACATCTGGACCCGGGAGCAATAACCATGTCTTATCAGATCGGCACGTTAATGAATTGCATAAAAGAAAAAATCAATATTTAAGGAGGTACCGTGATGTACAGCAACATACCGGAAGACAGAGGCCAGCACATCAAGGATTTGAGGGATGGGATTGAGCACAGAGCCACATGGTTCTACTACATGTTTATGGAGGCAAAGAAGAGAGGGCTTGACAGTGACTTTGCCCATGAGGCCATTAGAAAATGCGGATGCTATCATGGGGAAAACAAATATACCCAGACCACTGATTTAAAGGTTTTTGAAAAGGAATTCATCAGTGACAATGTAAGAAATATCTTTCAGATGGATACGGAATGCACCGATGAACACCTGGATATCACATTTCACTACTGTCCGTTGGTGGCTGCGTGGAGAAAGCTTACGGATGATGAGGAACTGATTGCTGAAATGTGCGAAATTGCCATGGATGGTGACCGGGGGATTTGCTCCCAGTTTAAAGACTTTCATTTCCACCTTGGAAAAACCATTGCAAAAGGGGATTCCATTTGTGAGGTGACCTTTAAAAAGAGCCAGGAATAAAGAAAAGAGTTTATTTTCCAGACCAAAAGGGTTGTTGTATGAATAC
>JAEWRS010000085.1 GCA_023398855.1 Bacillota bacterium | reverse complement strand
CGCTGATAAAATCGCCCTTGGCCATGTGGAAGTGGACTTACAGGATGTAACCTCCAAGGATGAGACCGGGCAGCTTGCCCGTGCTTTTCTCTCCATGCTGGAAGGCATCCGTGCACAGGTACTTATTGCTGAAAAAATCAGCAACGGAGACTTCACACAGGAAGTCCCCCTTCGTTCAGATGAAGATACTCTGGGCCTTGCACTTCGTAAAATAGAGAAGGATCTAAACAGAACCTTACTCCTTATAAGCAATTCAGCCGATCAGGTCAATACTGGTGCAGAGCAGGTATCTTCTGCAGCTCAGGCTCTTGCTTCCGGCTCAACGGAGCAGGCTGCCACCGTGGAAGAACTCAATGCTGCCATTTCCACAGTAGCAAAACAGGCCGGTCAGAATGCTGAAAATGTCCGTCTGGCATCTGCCTATGTAGAGCAGACGGGGGCTGGTGTCGCGGAAAGTAATACCCACATGGAAAATTTAAATACTTCCATGAATAAGATCAGCGAAGCTTCGGAAGAAATCTCCAACATCACCAAGGTAATTGAAGATATTGCTTTCCAGACAAATATCCTCGCCTTAAATGCCGCTATAGAAGCCGCCCGCGCCGGTAATGCAGGAAAAGGGTTTGCTGTTGTGGCGGATGAAGTCCGTAACCTTGCTACTAAATCCGCGGAAGCCGCAAAAGAAACGGCAAACCTGATTGTACATTCCGTGGAAGCCGTTACCGAGGGCAAACAAATGGCAGCAAGTGCAGCTAAGATTCTCCGGGATGCAGAGGAAAAATCAAGACTTGTGGAGCATGCCATTCAAGAAATCGAAGCAGCTTCTTCCCAGCAGGTCATGGCGATCGACCAGATCAACCAAGGTCTGTCTCAGGTATCTGCCGTCATACAGACCAATGCAGCTACTGCAGAAGAAAGCTCTGCTTCCAGTGAGGAACTCACTGCCCAGTCCCAGACTTTGCAGCAAGAGGTTAGAAAATTCATACTAAAAGGTGATGAAGCTGACTTTCATAAAGATTACAGTTCTTCCCCCAAACGTACAGAAACAGAATTATATACAAGAATGGAATCAAACTATGATTATTCCGGAAAATATTAAGTAGGATTAATTTTTCAAATATTACATAAAAAACACAGGGCATTGACGGAATTCACCGCGAATGCCCTGTGTTACTGTTTTATATTTCTTCTCCATAAACCGTATCAAACCATTCCATACACAATACATGCCAGTCTTCCCACGCCTTTTGGCGCTGTTTTTTCAATTCTTTATACCGGTCAGACTGCTCCCACTCTTTTCCATTCCAAAAGTCTTCTGATTCCATCCACTTAGTCTTCATCTCTTCCATAGAGAAGCACAAATCCATCACCAGTTTCTCTGCCGGTAAAAGCCGTTCCAAAACCAGACCAAGCCTCCATTCCAAATAAGCTTCCTCCGCCGGAATCTCCTTTAACCAATGCCGTTCTGCCTTGGGAACTCCCCGCATTCCGGCAATCAATGCCTGTTCTTCCGCCTTAATCTGCGCTGCAATCCCCTCTCCCTTATCTGTCTTTCTGCGGCGTTCCAGATAATGCTCATAACCAAACGGATAGTAGAAGGCAGACTGATTCTCAAATATGAGAACCGACTCAGCCACCTGGCTTAAAAAGTAACGGTCATGGGACACGAATAAAATGGTTCCCGTAAAAGCCCTGAATGCGGATTCCAGGGTTTCCTTTGCCCTGATATCCATATGGTTGGTAGGCTCATCCAGTATTAAAAAATTAGGACGGCTCTGTAGCAGCTCCGCAAGGACAAGTCTTGACTTCTCTCCCCCTGATAAATGCCTCACTTGCTTTTCAGCCTCTTTTCCTCCAAATAAATAAGCCCCCAACGTGCTCCGCACCTCTTTATCAGTTAATGAAGGGAAAAGCTCCCGGAAATGCTGCACAACGGATTTATCAGAATCAATCTCAGAAGAATGCTGGTCAAAATAACCTATGGTAATCTGATTTCCTAAGGAATAAGTCCCGGAAACCGGAGAGATAAGGCCTGCCGCTGTTTTTAAAAAAGTACTCTTTCCGATTCCGTTAGGCCCAAGGATTCCTATCTTCTGACCTCTGCGGATCCTTATGGACAGTTCCAAAAGAGGACGGTCATAGCCAACCTTTAAGTGCTCCGCTTCCATGACCCATTTGCTTCCACAAAAAGCCGGCTCCAAGGGACCTACGAACATATGGATTTCATCCTCTGCAGGCTTCTCTGCCTGACCCATTCTCTCCATTGCCTTTCTTTTTGACCTGGCAAATGCAGCCTTATTGGGCTTATGCTTAAACCGCTCCACCAGGTCATTGAGACGCTTCCGCTCCTCTTGCTGCCGCTCATAGGCCTTTGTCTGTATCCGTATGGCCTTTCTCTTTTCCTCCCGGTAATGCGTGTAATTACCCGGATACCTGGTCAGCTTCTTTCCTGACAATTCATAAACCACTGATGCTGTCTGATCCAGAAAAAAACGGTCGTGGGAAACCATGACCACCGCCTTTTTATATTGTTTCATATACTGCTCCAGCCACTCTGTTGCCTGGATATCTAAGTGATTGGTGGGTTCATCCAAAAGAAGGATATCAGGCTTTAACAGCAGATGACGGATCAGAGCGATCTTCGTCTGTTCTCCCCCAGAAAACTGGGAAATCCTTTTCTTTTTGTCTTCCTTTGCAAATCCAAACCCCGTAAACAGCATATCATATTCCCGTTCATATTCAAACCGTTCCATGGCAAAGGAATCCTTATAAGGGCAAGAGAGCAGCAGCTCTTCTTCAACGGTTTTTCCCTTATCCTCAAATCCCTGCTGCTTTAAGTAACCCACTGTCAAGCGTCTGGAACTGGCAATCCCGGGACCTTGCCTTTTGTCGTCCCGGTCCAGTACCAGTTCACCGGCAATCAGCCTTAAAAGAGTTGTTTTACCAGCTCCATTATTTCCTATTACAGCAATCTTTTCCTTGCCGTGTATTTCAAAATCCATATGCGACAGGATCAAATTCCCTCCGGCAGTGACTGACCCATCCTTAATCTGATACAACATTTCTATCATTTCCTGTTCTTAATTAATATTCTGATGCTGACGTTATGATATAGCTATAAGGAATCATGTACATGTGCATGTGCCTTCCTGTCCCGGATTGACTGGATTACCGGTACCAGAAAGGTGGCTATGAGGCCTCCAGCAAAACCATTGTTATAAAGATTCATGCCACCGTAAACAATTCCCACATTAAGAGCAGCGGCAGAGTGAAGAAATCCGGCAATAATGCCTGCAAGAACGCCAAACTCACCGGCAATCGGTGCAAGGGTGGTTGACAACAAAAGGGCAAGAAGGGCGCTGGGATCCGTAATGCTCCAGTTCTGGATC
>JAEWRS010000081.1 GCA_023398855.1 Bacillota bacterium | reverse complement strand
GAGCAGGCAGAAGATGGAGCAATCCGGGTGTTCGGCAAAAACTTAGAACAGCTTTTGATGCAGCCTCCCATAGCCGGACGGGTGGTTCTGGGCTGGGATCCGGCATTTCGGACTGGCTGCAAACTAGCTGTTGTGGATGAAACCGGAAAAGTTCTTGATACGGTCATTATCTATCCCACTGCTCCTCAAAACAAGGTGGAGGAAGCAAAATCCGTCTTAAAAAAAATGATCAAAAAATACCGCATTTCCCTGATTTCTGTTGGTAATGGGACGGCTTCCAGAGAATCTGAGGCAATCATTGTGGAATTGCTAAAGGAAATACCGGAATCGATTCAATATATTATTGTAAACGAAGCAGGGGCCTCCGTATATTCCGCCAGCAAGCTTGCTACAGAGGAGTTCCCTAACTTTGACGTTGGCCAGAGAAGTGCAGCCTCCATTGCAAGAAGACTGCAGGATCCTCTGGCAGAGCTGGTGAAAATTGATCCGAAATCCATTGGGGTAGGCCAATACCAGCATGACATGAATCAAAAGCATTTAAGCGAGGCTCTTCAGGGGGTAGTGGAAGACTGCGTGAACAAAGTTGGCGTAGACCTAAACACGGCTTCCGCCTCCCTTCTGGAGTATATATCTGGTATATCAAAGCCGATTGCAAAGAACATCGTGGTTTGCCGGGAAGAAAACGGTGCATTTGTCAGCAGAAGCCAGCTTCTTAAGGTCCCGAAGCTGGGACCCAAAGCCTATGAACAATGTGCTGGCTTTATGAGGATCCAGGGAGGGAAGAATCCTCTGGATGGAACGAGTGTACACCCTGAGACTTATGAGGCGGCAAAAAAGCTGTTGGATAAGCTTGGCTATGACCTGAAAGAACTGGCCAGGGGTGGCTTAAGCGGAATCGGCAAAAAAATCCTGGATTACAAGGCTCTGGCCGCTCAGCTGGAAATCGGTGAGATTACCCTTCAGGATATTGTAAAGGAACTGGAAAAGCCAGGAAGAGATCCCAGAGAGCAGATGCCGGCTCCCATTCTTCGAACCGATGTCATGGAGATGAAGGATTTAAATCCGGGCATGGTTTTAAAGGGAACCGTCAGAAATGTCATTGATTTCGGCGCTTTTGTGGATATCGGCGTTCATCAGGATGGCCTTGTCCACATTTCCCAGATGTCGGACAAATTTATTAAACATCCCTTAGAGGCTGTTAGTGTGGGGGATATTGTAGAAGTTAAGGTTATCAGTGTGGATGCTCAGAAAAAGAGGATCGCACTGACCATGAAGATCTAAATGTAACGGGATTCTCTTGCATTTATAAAAAGATTATACCAGGAATTGCTGTGCTTAAGACGCAGGAGGGAGAAAAGAGTGGAAGAAAAACAATCGATTGAGATAGAAGTAAAATTGACTGCAAAGGATTTGTGGAAATTTTCCATGTATCATTCCTATCAGGGGCTTCAGGGAATTTTTAATATCATATTCAGTGCTGCTGCTGTTTTCCTCCTGATTACCACATGGGGCTCCAATTCAACCTCGTACCGTGTGCTGCTGATCGTATGCGCTCTGATGTTTACGGTCTGGCAGCCTGGCATTCTTTATTTAAAGGCAGCCAGGCAGGCTAAAAACCCCAGAATGCAGAATGCCATGATTCTTGTTTTTGATGAGACAGGGATTCTGGTTTCCCAGGGAGAAGAAAGCCTCACCATTGCCTGGGAGAACATGGTAAAAGCAGACCGTGCCGGGGATATGATGATCCTTTATATGGACAGAATCCATGCCTATCTGCTGCCTGATTCTGTTCTGGGAGAGAAAAAGGCGGCGCTTTGCGGCCTTGTGAAAGAAAAAATGCCTCCTGAAAGGCGAAAGAGGATATAAATGATGGTAATAGAAAGCTGGAAACCAGAAGAAACCTTTGAACTGGGAGAAAAAATGGGAAGGCAAGCCAGGCCTTCCTCTGTGTACTGCTTAAATGGGGATTTGGGAGTAGGAAAAACCGTATTCACCCAGGGATTCGCGTCAGGACTTGGGATTGAAGAACCGGTGAACAGCCCCACGTTTACTATAGTCAATCAGTATGAGGAGGGGCGTCTTCCTTTTTATCATTTTGACGTATACCGGATCGGCGATGTCAGCGAAATGGATGAGATTGGTTATGAGGATTGCTTTTACGGGGAAGGAGTGAGCCTCATTGAATGGTCTGATTTGATTAAGGAGCTTCTACCTGACCATGTAATAACCGTAACCATAGAAAAAGATGTGGAAAAGGGTTTTGATTACAGGAAAATAACCGTGGAGGGACTCTAAATGAGGATACTTGGAATTGAAAGCTCGTCCTTAGTGGCATCCGTAGCCATTGTGGAGGATGAGGTAACGACAGCAGAATATACGGTTAATTTTAAAAGGACTCATTCCCAGACCCTTCTGCCTATGTTGGATGAAATAGTTAAAATGATAGAACTGGATTTAGAGACCATTGATGCAATTGCCGTGTCAGGGGGGCCAGGTTCTTTCACCGGCTTAAGGATCGGTTCTGCTACAGGAAAGGGCCTGGGACTTGCCTTAAAAAAGCCTATCATTTCTGTTCCCACTGTGGATGCCATGGCTTATAACCTATATGGCAGTGCCTTTCGGGTCTGTCCCATTATGGATGCCAGAAGGAATCAGGTGTATACCGGCATTTACGACAATCGGAGTGGATTTTCCATTATAAAAGAACAGAGTGCCATGGACATAGAAGAACTGCTGGAAGAATTAAATTCTGCAGGACAGAGCGTAATATTTTTAGGGGATGGTGTTCCTGTATATAAAAACCAGATACAAGAAAAAATGACGGTTCCCTTCCTGTTTGCTCCAGTTCATTTAAACCGGCAGCGAGCCACAGCGGTGGCTGCTCTTGGCTGTACGTATTTTAAAGAGGGAAGAACCCTGACAGCAGAAGAACATGCCCCTGTTTACTTAAGAAAGCCTCAGGCAGAGAGGGAGCGGGAGGCAGACTGTTCAAAATGAAAGAAGGATATTTCTATGGTTCATGAAATGCAGCCAGGGGATGTGTTTAGGGTCACTGACATAGAGGGGATTTGTTTTTCCGATCCATGGTCCCTGGAATCCATCAAAGCAGGTTTGGAAAGCAGCCTTGATACCTGGCTGGTATTGGAAGAGGGGGGGGACCTGCTGGGGTACTGCGTCTTCCGGATCATTGCCGGGGAAGGAGAATTGCTTCGGATTGCTGTTCTTCCGGAATACAGGGGCAGAGGATTAGCTAAGAAACTTATGGACCAAATGGTGGAATATTCCAGAGGAAAGAAAGCAAAGTCAATGTCTTTGGAGGTCCGTGAAACAAATAAAAAAGCCAGAAACCTTTATAGATCCTATGGTTTTGAAGAGGAGACCATCCGGAAAAATTATTACCAGGATCCAAAGGAAAATGCAGTCATTATGTGGAACCGCCGGATATGAAACATTTACCACTAAAAATAGGGGGAAACAACGTTTATAATGTAGGGGTATCCAGTAAGGATGCCCTTTTTTCTATTTTCTGAGGATGCAATACGGAAACAGGGCTTAACTGGTAAGTGCGTAAAAGGAAAGGTGAGAGGAAGATGAGAAAGTACAAAAACGGTGGTCAGCTTGAAACAGTTGTGTGCAACTGCTGTGGCAAAAAAATTATCGTGTCAGAAGGAGTTTCCAGAGAGGGGGTAATCAGTATCAATCATTCCTGGGACTTTTTTTCCGAAAAAGATGGGGAGATCCATCATTTTGATCTGTGTGAGAACTGTTACGATACCCTTATCCAGGAATTTAAGATTCCGGTGGAGGTAGAAGAACAGCTGGAATATTTATAGTTGCTAATTGCCTCTGCTTTGTGATATGATTTTATGAGGCGGTTTTCTGACCGCAATTCATTAATTGAAACCAAAGAGAGGAAACTTTATGTTGGATATATGTTTGCTGGGAACCGGAGGAATGATGCCTCTTCCATATCGTTGGCTGACAGCCATGATGGCAAGATGTGAAGGCAGTGATCTTCTCATTGACTGCGGAGAAGGAACCCAGATCGCGCTGAAGGAAAAGGGCTGGAGCCCTAAACCCATTGACATCATTTGCTTTACCCATTATCACGCCGATCATATCAGCGGCCTGCCGGGACTTTTGCTGACCATGGGAAATGCGGAAAAGACCGAGCCCCTGACGCTTGTTGGGCCAAAAGGCTTGGAACGTGTGGTAGGAGCCCTGCGGACCATTGCACCGG
>JAEWRS010000255.1 GCA_023398855.1 Bacillota bacterium | reverse complement strand
CAGCATATCCTCTGATATTCAGGGTGCTGTAAACGCCGGCATAGATTCCTGTCTTTTCTGCCGGTCCGGCCAGCCTCAGCAGTCAAAAGCAACTCATACCATTCATGACCTTACAGAGCTGTTGACCTTATAATTTGCCTTCATCAAAAAATCCGGCAGCTAAAACTGCCGGGCTTTTCACATCCCCTTCATAAACTTTGTCGGCGATTTCAGGGTATATTTTTTAAACACAGCGCAAAAATGCTTATAATCCGTAAATCCTGTTGCATCCGATACTTCACCGATCCGGTACTGCCCGGTATTTAGCAAAACAATGGCCTGGGAAACCCGGTATTTATTTAAGAAGTCCAGAAAGGTCTGCCCTGTTACCTCTTTGAATTTCCGGCTTAAATAGCTGGCGCTGACCCCCAGCTTATCTGATATGGATTCCACGCTCAGCTTATCCCAATATCCTGATTTTATTTCCTCAATGGCCCTGGAAACATACTTGTTTTCTGAAAGATCCAACTGCATATAATATTCCAGGTTCATAATTCCAGCCTCAGATTCCGCCTGCTCCATCACGTATTCCACCTGGCGGCTGCTTGTGATTTCCTCCCCCAGCCTTTTCATAAGGGCGGCAAGCTTTTCTTCATCCACCGGCTTTAGCAGATATTCGCTGACTTTAGCAGCAATGGCCCTTCTTGCGTACTCAAATTCTGCATAACTGGTAAGAAGAACACTTTTGAATTTCACACTTTTTGATGCTTCTTTTATCATTTCAATTCCGTCCATATACGGCATACAGATGTCTGCAATCACCACATCAGGCTTTTGCTCCAGTATCTTTAAAAGCCCGTCCTGTCCATTAGCTGCCTCAGCCACCACGACGCAGTTCATGCCCATCCAGTCTGTCGTGTAAATCAGCCCTTTTCGGATAATATCTTCATCTTCCGCTATCATCACCCGCAACATTAAGATTCCTCCCTTTGTACCGGAAGGGTTACCACCAGCGTTGTGCCAAGTCCTTCCGCACTGCGTATCTCCACTCCATATGGCCTTCCATAAAGAATCCTGCACCGTCTGTGTATGTTATAAAGTCCGGAATGCCTTCTATTGTTCTCCTCCTGTTCTAAAAGCGCCTGGATCTCACTTAAAACCCCCTGAGCCATCCCGATCCCGTCATCCCTGCAGATCATGATCAGCCGTTCTTCATGGATATAGGCCTTTAGCTCCACTTTTAAATTTTCCTGATTGCCAAACCCATATTTTACAGAATTTTCGATCATGGGCTGAAGCACCAGTCTGGGAATCTGGCAGGTAAGCGCCTCGGCTTCCACATCAACCACATAAGAAAACCTCCGGTTAAACCTATGTTTTAAAATTATGAGATAATTTTCCAGATGTTCTAAATCTTCCTCCAGAGTTACCTCCGTACGGCTGCCGTCTAAGCTGTAGCGCAAAAGATTTGACAGGCTGTAGACCATTTTCCCTGCTGTCTCTGGCTGGATCAGACACATATACCGGATATTCTCCAGGGTATTAAACAGGAAATGAGGGTTAAACTGGGATTCCAGCTGTTTGTTCTGGGCGGCAGCCACCAGCTCCGTCATCCTCTGGTTGTTTTCCATCTGCAGCTTTAAGCTGGCTATGGTTTCCCGGTAAGCATCGGCTATGATCCGGAATTCATTCTCACTTTCTATTTCAAATGAGGTGTCTAAATTACCGTCTCTTGCCTTCTCCATGACATGGAGAAGGCGGTAAAAATCCCTGGTCTCCCGTTCCGTTACCTTTTTCGTGCTGATCAGCACCCATATGGTCATCAGCACAAGAGCCGTTATAATAAGGGCGCTGCTAAGCCCCAGAGAAAATACGATATTTTGGATATCTGTCACCGAATAGACCATGAACATGCTGTGATAAACCGGATGAAGAGATACGAGAAACATCTTTTTATCATAGGACAGGTACTTGCCAGCAGTCTTCAGCACTTTTAACACCTGGTTGCTGCTGCTCACCAGGTTATAATTGCTGCTTAAATAAACCCACCCAAACCGGTCCGCAATAATGGACTGGCTATCCGACCGGTCCAGTACCGGTTTAAACTGGCTGCTGTTAATGGTAAATACCAGATACCCAACCTGTTTATCTCCCTGGATCAATGCCCTGCCCATGGCAATGTCCCGGTCCGAACCCTTCCACGCCTCCATCAAGCGTACAATGGTCTTCCCTGGTTTCTCATCCATTGCCCCATATATTCCCCAGTGCACGCCTTCCCTGCCTGACAAATATTCCGGGACTTCCTTTCTGGTAGATAACAGCACTTTTTTCTCTCCATCAAAAACATACAGCTCCGCCTTATATCCCAGTTGCCCCGACATCTGGTAAAACTCCTCAAATACCAGTCTTCGCCCTGCCGGGCCCGTGCTGACCTTTTCAAGTAAGTCAGAATCTGAAAGAGCCTCTAGCTTTTCTTCATATCCCGTAAGGACGTTTTCCAGTTCTTCCGCCACCAATGCATTGTGGGATTCATTCCCGCTTTTTTTTCCATACAGAAGGGCCGCCAGAAAAACCAGGGTACAGATCAGAGTAAACCCTACTGCCGGAATAATGGCATATCCCAAAATCAGGCGCCGCAGCTCTTCTTTGAAATATCGTCCCTTTTTCATGCTCCCTCCCTATTCTAATCCAGGGTTCCCTGAAAGATCTCTGAAAAATGGTTCAGCCATTCCTTTTTCTGCGACTTTACCACACCTTCCTCATCATAAATGATATGGATGGACTGTTTGTCCAGAAGATATTCCGGTTCATTCACATCTGTTCTTACAGAACGCCTCCCAAGGCTTTCTGAAATAACCGTCTGGGCATCCCTTCCGGTCACAAAATCCACAAACTGCTTTGCTTCCTTTAAGTGACTGGATCCTTTGATAATACATACCACATCAGGTTTTGATATAACGCCTTCCTTCATGTAGACCACCTTAACCGGGTATCCGGAGCTGATGTAGTGGGAGGCCCCCTCTTCAAAGGTAAGCCCCACCGTGTACCGGCCCTCAGCCACTCCCTGATATACCTCGGAAGAGCTTTGAAGCAGTTTCCCGCCAAGGTTTTTGCAAAATGCCTCTACATAATCCCAGCCAGCCTCCGGCTTTCCGTCTCCCATGGCATAAAGCATGTTGATTAAATGCTCAAGGGCTGAGGAGGAAGTGGAAGGTCCGCACATAGCAATTTTCCCATAAAGCTCTGGTTTTAGTAGGTCCTGATACCCCTCTATGGAAATATCACCAGCCAGATTGGTATTGACCATAAGAATACTTGGGACATCAGTAAACCGTGTTAAATTCCCTTCCTTGTTCCTGTAATCTTTCTGGATCATGGACTCATTTACGCTGATATAAGGCTCAAACAGTTCACTTTTTGCCATGGTAATAGACAGGGAGCCTCCCCAGAAAATATCGCATCTGGGTTCTGTCCTGTCCTCCACCATCTTTAACAGTTCTCCTGTCCCTCCCGTGCATACCTCTACCTTAATCCCTGTCTGCTCTTCAAATTCCGAAACAATGGGATTAATGAATTCCAGGGGATGAGGGCAATATACCACGATTTCCCCATCCCCTTTAAACTCTGCGGGCACTGTCCCTGAGCTGCCGGAGCAGCCTGCCAAAGAGCCAATGCACAGAAGGACCGCAGCACATTTGATCCAGCTTTTCATAATCCCGGCTCCCCGTCCTTCAGACTTAATAATATAATAATAACACAGTGCTACAGGATGTAAACACCCTTTGGATCAAAATCCAGATAAGCCTTTTCTCCCACCTCATAAATCCTTCTGTTAACCGGATTATAATCCGTGATCTGGATTTCCATATCGCCTACCATCACCTGATAATACTGATAAGAACCCATAAAAGTAGACAAGGTGACCAGCCCCTCCAATAACCCCTGTTCAGCCAGAATTGCCCCCTCTGGCCGGATCACCAGGGTTGCCTCCTCTCCTGAATGAGCCTTGGCAAAGTTATTTACCTGGAACTCCCTGCCGGCCACGGATATCATGGCCTTATCTCCTTCCTCAGACAGAACCGTTGCCTTCAGGAAATTGGCTTCGCCAATAAAATCTGCCACAAATCTGGAAGCCGGATGATAGTAAATTTCTCTTGGGCTTCCGATCTGCTCCACCTTTCCTTTGCTCATGATAATGATCTTATCGGAAATACTCATGGCCTCGGACTGGTCGTGGGTCACATAAATGGCCGTTATTCCCACCTTCTGCTGGATCTTACGGATTTCAGTCCTCATAGTCACTCTCAGTTTGGCATCTAAGTTACTTAAAGGCTCGTCAAACAGCAACACCCCCGGTTCAATGACCAAAGCTCTGGCTAATGCCACTCTCTGCTGCTGCCCGCCGGAAAGCTGGTTTGTCATGCGGGATTCCATCCCTTCCATTTCCACCAGCTTTAATATGCTCATGACCCGTTCCCGGACCTCCTCCTTAGGAATCTTTCGGATCTTCAGCCCGTAGGCCACATTGTCAAATACATTGTAATGAGGCAGAAGTGCGTAGCTTTGGAACACCATGGCCGTGTCCCTTTTATTTGGAGTCAAATGGTTGATCGCTTCTTCTCCTAAATATATTTCCCCTTCATCAGGGCTTTCAAAACCTGCAATCATGCGCAGGGTGGTGGTTTTTCCGCAGCCAGATGGCCCCAAAAGGGTGACAAAGCTTCCCGGCTCTATATCCAGGCTGGTATCCTTTACCGCATAAAACTCCTTGCCTGTCTTTGGATCCATATATGTTTTTGATATGCGCTCTAAGCGAACGCCTTTTTTTTGTTTATCCATTTTATTTTCCTCCTGTTTCTTTTTCCTGTCCACATGTCAGGGTATAAAGGGATACCCTTTAATCCTGGACTTCCTTCACGGCCCTGCTGACGCCAAACATCTTCATCAATGCATTCATGATGAGGACCGCGCCATAGGTAATGAGGATCAATACGGTGGCATAAGCACAGGCCACACCATAGTTCCCCTTTTCCGCCTGCTCATTAATCTGGCAGGTGATCAGCAGAAATTCAGGCGTTACCAGCAAAATAATCGCAGAAATCGCAGTAATGCTTCGCACAAACGCTGTTACCAGACCGCTGAAAAAAGAATCCTTTATAAGAGGAAGGGTCACTGACAGGAATACCCTGGCAGAGTTTGCACCCATGTCATAGGCGGATTCTTCTATGGATTTGTCAATCTGCCGCAGAGCGGATATTCCGCTTCTGGTTCCCGTAGGAAGGCTTCGGACGATGAATACGATGATCAGTATAAGACCTGTTCCGTAAAGACCGCTCATAAAGCCGGATCGGAACAATCCGTTTGCATATCCCCGGATATAACCGATACCAAGAACTGTTCCGGGGACCGCCATGGCCAGCATGGAGACAAACTCAATAAATCCCTTTGCCTTAAACTTCTTCTTGACCACAAGATAGGATATGACCATGGAAAGAAACGCAGTAAGGGGAGCCGCGATCAGGGAGAGAACAAAGGAGTCCTTAAACGCCTTCAGCCCGCTTGTCTTAAACATGTATTGATACCATTTCAGGCTTAAGGTGTAATCTCTTCCCCAAAGGGTAAACATTGCACCAAAGGGTACCATGATATACATGAGCAGTACAAATGCCGCGATCAGTCCGCAAAATATGGTTAAGGGCACTGTCACGCTCTTATCCTCTATGAGCATCCTCATGCGGGAAGCTTTTCCCGTCAAGGTAGCTGCTGTCTTCTTTTCCAGATAATATTTCTGTATTAAAAACAAAACAACCGTCAGGGACAGTAACACTACTGACATGGCCGCAGCTCCTGTAGAATCATATGCACCCGTCACCTGTAAATAAATAGTGGTGGCAAGGGTATCATAAGATCCCCCTATAAGCATGGGATTGGCAAAATCCGCCACTGACTCGATAAATGTCACCAGAAAGGCATTGCCAAGTCCGGGAAGGAGGAGCGGAAACGTAACACTGGAAAATACCTTCCACCTGCTGGCCCCCATATCTCTGGTGGCCTCCTCCAAAGAAGGATCAATGTTTTTCAAAAGCCCCTTTAACATTAAGTAGCATACGGGAAAAAAGGTCAGAGTCTGAACAATGGCAATGCCCTTTAACCCATACACATTGGAATCATATATTTGAAACAGAGACCGGCTGATTAATCCGCTTCTGCCAAAAAGCATGATCATGGA
Organism: Bacillota bacterium; assembly: GCA_023398855.1. Taxonomy (GTDB): domain Bacteria; phylum Bacillota; class Clostridia; order Lachnospirales; family Lachnospiraceae; genus Lacrimispora. Next base: position 7,467 of record JAEWRS010000255.1, on the reverse strand, counting down.
CAAGGATAATACAAAAGGCGGGGATACCACAGGAAGCATGGAAACAAGCCCGAACAGCTTTTCTAAAACCCTGGTCTTCAGCTTCACATACACTTCAACATAAGCAAACAAAAGCCCGATTGCCGTAGAAGCGATGCCAGTGATAAATCCCAGAACAAGGGTATTTTTAAAGGCATTTTTAAACCGTTCCAGATTCAGGACCCTTTTAAATACATCAAACGTGATGGAACCCTCCGCATAAAAGCTGTCAATCAACAGCATAAACAGAGGATACAATATAAACAATGCCAGAAAAACAAGCAAAACAACAATCATGCTTACCAAAACCGGATCAGATAAAAACTTTTTGCGCTCCAGCCGGGCACTCTGCAAACTGGCCATATAAAATCCTCCTTTCGTCATTCCAGGCAGGAGTCCTGCCCCCATCATGAAAAAATGCTGCGTAATGGTCTATTACGCATTACGCAGCATGTTAATCCATACAGCCGGTCATTGCTTTCCTGCCTTCGTCTCCCTACTGTGTCAGGAAACGGCCGGCGTCTGCCTTATCAGCAGAGCTTCCCAGGGCTTCAAAGAAATCTTCCACATATTTTGCACTGTTTGCCTTGGCATCTTCAAAATCATAATCAATGGTATTGTTCATATCCAGGCCAAATTGTTCAGCCTCTTTAGGCTGTGTAGCATTTTTTAAAACCAGGAACTGATATGCGCCGTTTTCCTTGGCAAGATTCACACATTCTGGTGACAGAGCATATTCGATCCACAGCTTTGCGGCATTGGGATGGGTGGCGCCTTTAAACATGGCGGTTGCTCCTACCTCAAAGGAAGTTCCATCCTCAGGAACAATCAGCTGAATGTTGTCATATCCCTGAAGGATCTGATAAATTCCGTCATGAAGGAACCCGATTCCAATGACACATTCTCCAGGTCCAACCATCTTGGACGGGCCTGAGCCTGATTTCGTATACTGGGCAATGTTCTTGTCCAGCTTTTTAAAGTATTCCATTGCTTCGTCATGGCCTTTCATCTGGATCATGGTATTAATCACCAGCTTAGCCGTGCCTGCTGTATTGGGATTAGACAGCATGATGAGTCCTTTATACTCTTCCTTCGTCAGATCGTCCCAGGTTTTCGGTGCCTCCAGGCCAAGTCTCTTTAATTCTTCCGTATTTACCATGAATCCCAGAATACCCTTATAAATACCATACCAGCAATTAGTAGGATCCTTATACTGGTCTCCAATGAGGTTCTTGGCATTGACAGCCTCATAAGGTGTCAGCAGACCTGCTGCAACTGCCTCATTATAGGGATCTGTGGTTCCGCCGAACCATACATCTGCAGAAGGCTTTCCGGCTTCCTCAGATACCTTGGTATAAACCTCTGAAGTAGAAAGTCTCTGAAACTTTGTCTTAATGCCATAAGTTTTTTCAAAATACTGGCAAACTGCGGCCAGGTGTTCCTCTTCGCAGGAGCCATATACGGTCAGTTCCCCTTCCGCCTTTGCCGCTTCAATCAGTGCAGATAAGTCCTCGTCTCCCCCTGACTCCTTCTTTACTTCTCCTGCGGCTGCTGTCGTCGCTGCTGTCGTCGTTTGTGTCTCCTTTGCAGCCTCTGTCTTCGTCTCTGCTGCCTCCTGCTTGGCGCCGCATGCAGTCAGGCTGAGTGCTGCGGTAAGTGCCAGCAAGAATGCCGTTCTTTTCTTCATAATAAAATCCCTCCGTTCTTTTTCTGTAACCCAATCATAGCAGAAAAAGACCAGAGCAAATACCGATAAATCAGTAATAATGTCGTGATTATTGAACCAATCCACTTTATTTTTAGTAAAATTACACACGGTTAATGATCTAAAAATTTTCCCTCCAAGGCCAGAAACTGATCCAGGATCATCCGGCTCACCTTTGCCCCAAACACAGTAGCAGGATGAGCCGGATAATACATGGCATCGGAAAACCCCTTATGGAACATAACGATGGCATAGGGCCCGTATGGGGTAAACACAAGGCCACCGTCATTTCTGCAGGCATCCATGCTACCGCTTTTAGACGCAACCGTAATCAGGATATCATCCGTATTATCACTGTCCATGTAATAGGGAGGAAAATCCTTGGTAATCATACTGTTATAATGTTGTTTCTTAAAGATTGCCAGCATCTTCTCATCCGCTGTCCGGCTGATCAGCTCCCCCTTTGCCAGGCGGGTGAAAATACTGGCATAGTCCCTTGGGGTACTGGTCCCCAGCCTGTGGTATTTATCAAAATGAATGGGATTATAAAGCACCGTATTTTTGCAGCCCAGGGCCTTAATGCTCCGGTTAATCGTATCCAGCCCCAGATAATCAATCATCATGTTGGTCGCAATATTATCACTTACAATGATCATAAACGTTGCCGCATCTTTTACCCGAAGCATTGCTCCTGGCTCCAGGGCACAAAGCACGCCGCTCCCATCCACCTCATGCTCCTCCTTGTATTCAAGCATATCCTCAAGGCTTTTATTTCCTTTTTCCACTTCAGCGAACAGACATGCCAGGATAAAAGTCTTAATAGCGCTTGCCGTCTCAAATGCCTCTTCTTCGTGAACAGCAATCACATTACCACGGAAGTCATCCAGATAGATTCCCATTTTTCCGTCATAACTCATGACCTCTGCTTCTATTCTTCTCTCTAATGTAAGTCTGGAATCCATGTCATCCGGCCCTTTCTCTTAACTGATTGATAAGGAGTCCGAAAAACTGGCATCCTTACCGAAAATACTCCCAGAAGCATACCAGCTTTCTGCCAGATCCGCCCGGTAGTCCTCTGCCTCTGGATTCAGGCTGTTTATTACCACTCCCCCGCTTCCTATTTTGCCAGTGGAATGAATGTAAGCTCCATTCCCCATGTACATGGCAATATGTCCAGGAAAATACATAAGATCTCCGGGGAGCATCTCATCCTTTTGGATCTCATGAACCGGAAATCCTGGTTCAATTCTGGCATCCCGATAGGTCAGTATCCCGTTTAGCAGATAGCTCTCCGAGGTCAGACCAGAACAGTCAATACCAGCAGCAGACCTCCCGCCCCAGCGGTACTGAGTCCCCAGATACTGTTTTGCCGTATCCACCACCGCCTGCCGGAAAGCCGCTTCATCCACAATTTTCTTTTGTAAAAGCTTTCCTGTCCACAATCCTGACTGGGAAAACTCCTTTGGCATCAAATACTGGTTCCTCATGTAACCCACTCGTCCATCCAGCAATTCCACCTTTGCCCAGCCTTCCACTTCCGACTCAAAAGAAATCACCCTGATCAGAGATCCCTTAAAAAGGCTTATAAGCCGTACCCCCTGGACCTTGGGAAGAGAAACGATATCAACGTAAAATCCGTCTGTAACCATAAGGTTGCCCTCTTCCCAAGCCTTTAGCTCCTCTAAGCTTACCTCTTCCATATCATCTTTCCTGATAAAACCAGAATAGTTGTAAAAGGTCTGCACCGGGTAGAATCCATTCACTTCTTCACCGGTGACCAAAACTCCCATACCATATAATCCTTCATCCGAAACAGCAGAAACCACCTCTCCAAGGCTGTTCTCCTTCATCTCCTCCGGCCCTTCCCAAATGGTTGCAACCGGTATTTTTACAATGCCGTAAGATTCCATCATCCTCTTATCATCTCCTCCAGTTCCAAGAACCATCCATTTGTAACAGATTTCAATCCATAAAAACCGGCTGTACCTGTTACCCTGTTGATATGTACCGCATTTTTGATTATTATATGGTCAGAAATACGGAATGTCAATCAAACAATGTCTCATAATAACAATATCAAGCACGCCAAACAAACATTGTTTCAATAAAATACACCTCTCTCCCGGCAGACCCTTTATTATTAAAGTAGCTGCCAAGAGAGAAGTGTATCACAAATGTCCCAAAACGTACTCAGGAATATTATTAAAAATGCCGAGAGTCATCCTCATCATCTTTTAACCGGAACTGGTTCACTAGGCTTTCCAGGAGGTTGGACTGGCTGGACAGTTCTTCACTGGCAGCCGCGGATTCTTCTGCTGTGGCTGCATTCGTCTGCACCACGGAAGAAATCTGGTCGATGCCCAGTGCAATCTGCTGCATTGCCTCAGACTGCTGCACGGAAGCATTGGAAATGCCTTCCAGATGACCGGCCACCTCTTCTACTTGGCTGACAATAGCTGCCAATGATTCTGCAGTCTGTGCAACAAGTCCAGACCCCCGTCTGGCAGAACCAATGGAGCCTTCCACTAACCCGGCAGTATTCCGGGTTGCATCTGCCGTTCTTTGAGCCAGATTCCTTACTTCATCTGCAACAACGGCAAACCCCTTTCCTGCTTCTCCGGCTCTGGCCGCTTCTACTGCTGCATTTAATGCAAGTATATTGGTCTGGAACGCGATGTCACCAATGATCTTTAAGATGCTGCTGATTTCATTTGTCTTAGAATTGATCTCCTCCATTGCCTGAACCATTTCCTGCATCTGCCGGTTTCCTTCCACAACACAGGATACCGTTGTCTTGGAAAGCTCATTGGCTCTCCCGGCCAGCTCCGCATTCGACCCGATATGGCTGGTTACCTCATTTACAGTAGAAGACAGTTCTTCGACTGATGCCGCCTGCTCCGTAGCTCCCTGGCTTAAAGCCTGGGCACCGGATGCCACCTGGCCGGAGCCAGATGCAATCTGAGCCGATGACATCTTAATCTGAGACAATGTTTCCGTAAGGGTCCGGGAAATATTTAATAGGGCTGTTTTTATGGAGCTGAACTCTCCCATATAATCCGATTCCAGTTGAAATGCCATATTTCCCTGGGCAATCTGGTTTAAAACTGAAGAAATTTCCTCAATATATCTTTTATATTCCTTTAGAGTCACGCCGATCTTTTGAAATGCCTCCACAAGAAGACCCACTTCACCGCTCGCTTTCACCTTTATATCCACATTAAAATTACCTTCAGAAATCTCTCTGGCTGACTTGGTGATAGCCTTAATAGGCTTGGAAACACTGCTGCTGACAAAAACTCCTGCAATCAGTACAATAAAAAATACGACCAGCAAGATAATGTTTACAATCCCTTCTAAATGGTACACAGTTTCAAATAATGAGGCATCCGACACCACTGAAATATAATTCCACCCGGTTTTTTCTGAATGCAGCACTTTCATATAATAAGGCTTTCCTGCAATATCAATATCAGCAAAATCAGCCCTGCCCATGACAGCCTGAGAGAATTCATCCCCATATGTCTCAGAAATATTTTTAAAGTTATTCTGAGTATTGCTGGGATCTGCTAAAATTGTCCCGTCGCCTGTGACAAGCATGTAATACCCCTTCGAATCCTCTGTAGCCGTTTCAAACAGTTTTGTAAGAGAATTTAAGCTTATGTCCATTGCCATAACGCCGATAATCTTTCCTTGATTATCCGTAATGGCCTGGGAAGCTCCCACAATTACAACATCATCTGTAGCAAAATAATAGGGCTCCCCTAAAACAGGGGTTCCCGGTGCCTCCTTTGCCTTGGGATACCACGGACGAATACGGGGGTCAAATGCAGAATCTAAACTGGAATCCGGGTACTGTATGTAGCCTCCATCTTCCGTTCCCATATAAATATACTGATAATCCGGATGACTTTTCCCAAATTCCGAAAAACTTTTAAAAATCTTTTGCTCCACCTCGCCATTTTCTCCCGGTGTCATCTTAACAGAAGACGTAATATTGGTATAGCTGGTCACGGACCGGTCCGCTGTCTTAAGAAGTTCCCCTTCTGCAAAGTATCTGACATTATTAAGCATATCGTGAAACACTGAATCAACATTATCATTAACCAAAGACAATTGCTTGTTCACCGAAGACTTCTGCTCCTGCAATGATGTGGTTTTTAAATTGCTAAATAGCAGGAAACGAAAACACAGCAGCGGTAAAACCGCAAAAATAACAAACAAGCAGCTTAACTTAAACCATAACGATTTAAACGGATTTGCCTTCATATATCTTCCCTTTCTTTTGTAACAGAGTATTCATAATCATAACAAAGAAAAGGGTAAAAGGCAATGAAATATACAATGCCTGAAAGATAATATAATTCTATATTTTCCTATATAATTATAAGAATCATTTATGAGTCCATCTGTCAAAACAAATACAAAAAAAGGTAGAACTAACAAAAATATATTTATAATTCCGATTGTAATTTATTCATTGCCTATGATATAATCACATCTGGTTTTTTACTCAGACATAAAGAGGTGACAATAATAAATGATACAAAAAACAATGAAATTTTTAAAAAGCGATATTGTTTTTACCCTGTCCATGGTAATAGCTGCTTTATCCTGCCTGATCACACCTCCCAATATTAAATATCTTGATTATATTGATTACAACACGCTGATACTTCTGTTTTGTCTCATGCTGATTATGGAAGGTTTAAAAGAACTGGAATTTTTTCAGTTTATGGGCAAAATGGTTTTGGGCAAAGTAAAAACAGAGAGGGGAATTGTTTTTACGCTTGTTTTTCTCTGTTTTATAAGCAGCATGCTGATAACCAATGATGTTGCTTTGATCACATTTATACCATTTGGAATTTTGATTATGGAAATGGCTGGAATGACTTCCTTGCTATGCCTGACAATCACACTTATGACAATTGCCGGGAACCTGGGAAGCATGCTGACACCAATAGGAAATCCCCAGAATCTTTATTTATTCTCTGTATTCCATATGAATATAAAAGATTTTTTGCTTTTATTACTGCCTTATTCGATTGTATCAGCAGGATTAATCTTCGCTTTTATCGTGCTGAAATACAGAAAACTGCCTATAACCATAAGTCTGGAGCGTACAGAAAAACCAGAGAATAAAAAGGTTTGTTTATATCTTCTGCTATTCATACTATGTCTTTTAGCAATCTCAGGAATCATTTCCAAAGGGCTGCTGCTTATCATGGTATCCTTCACCCTGCTCATTAAAAACAGGCATTTATTTCTTAAAGCAGACTATCCTCTTCTATTTACATTTATCTTCTTTTTTATTTTTATCGGTAATATTAACAATCTTGCTGGTCTTCATAAGATTATTATCAGGATCCTGGCAAATCACGAGCGTATTGTTTCCATTGGTATGAGCCAGATTATCAGTAATGTGCCGGCAGCTGTACTACTGTCAAATTATACTGCTGATTTCAAAGAAATTATAATCGGAACAAACCTTGGCGGATTAGGAACACTGATTGCATCTATGGCAAGTCTGATTTCTTATAAACAGATTGCAGGGAAGTACCCTCACCTTAAGAAAGATTATCTTAAAACATTTACCATCTGGAATTTGATCTTTCTCATATTGCTTTACACGATTTCTGTTACTGTATTCCATTAAACCGACCAAAAAAGCGGTATAACACAAAAGGCTATACCGCTTGGGATAAATTAATCTTTGTATAATTTCTTATATTCTTCAGCCTCTGTCC
>JAEWRS010000252.1 GCA_023398855.1 Bacillota bacterium | reverse complement strand
CCAGCCACTTTTCTCCTGTCTCATAGGTAGAGGTATAAAAAGAATCAAACCCCTTTACATGTGTAGTATAACTCATCCAGGATTCTCCTGCCAATAGTATTTTCTTATTCATCTGTCTTATCTTCCTTTCCCCACTCTAACATTAATTGTGCATAGATATGAATTGCCTTTAAATATTCGTCAACTGAAATATATTCATTTACGGAATGGCACTGCTCTAGGTTTCCCGGACCAAACTGAATGGTCGGACATCCGGCAATATTCCTCCAAAGCCTGGAGTCACAGCCAGCCGGAGAGCCCTTTACGGCTGCCATTTTCTTCTCTACTTTATAAAATGCCTTTTCAAAGCTGTCTGTAAAGGGTCCCTTCTCCATCTCAAACGGTCCCCCTGATTGATAAACACTGACTTTTGGCATGTGCTCTCTCAGCCATAAATCGCTTTCAGCAAAGCGCCTGATCTCATCTGTCACTTCTGCCACCACCTGTTCATGGTTCATGTGTCCGGGAAGGTAGTGGATGCACATTTCAAATTCACAGTCACCGGCCACCGTTGATCCCGCACTCCCTCCATGTATGGTTCCAACGTTTAAGTTAGGAGCCGGCAGAAGGGGATGCTTAAAGGTAAGCAGCCACCTATGCTCTAGTTCATTCAGCCTTTCAATGAGCCTCAATGCCTTTTCAATGGCGCTCACACCCAGCCATTTAGCTCCGGAATGATTGGATCTCCCGATTATGCTTACTTTCATAAAAACAAATCCCATATGGGCCAGTATCAATTCTCCAGATGTGGGTTCACAGACTACCACGCCATCAGCCCGTTTTCCTCTCATGACAGCCTGAATGGAACCATTGCCGCCCCCTTCTTCGTCACATACCGAGCAGATATGAACGGAAACAGGAAGAGGGATGCCTGCATCCTTTAAAAGCTTTACAGCCATAACAGAGGCCATTAGCCCTCCCTTCATATCTGCAGCTCCCAGACCGTAAAGTCTCCCTTCTTCGATCTTAGGAGCATGAGGAGGCACCTTCCACAAGGATTCATCCCCAGGAGGCATGGTATCCATGTGACCGTTAAACATCAGACTCCTGCTTCCCTGCCCATGAAAAGCAGCATAAACATTAAACCGTTCTTTATAGTCATGTCCAGGATTACCTTCTCCAAATTTCTCTATGGAGGCTCTGATCATCTCTTCTGTCATTGGATCACGTTCAATCTCATCCGCTCCCATTTCCTCTAAGAGCCGGATCAAATATTCCTGTCCCTTTTTCTCTCTTCCTCCGGCGATCCCATGCCCCAGATCCTGGGTGTCAATGGCGATCAGTTCTGATAAGTATTTAACATATTCTTCCCTGTTCTTTTCCAGCACTTCTCTTAAATCTTTCATCATTCACCTCATGAGCCATAGGCCCGGATTCCCTCCTCAATCAGATCCCAGAAACGTTCCACATCAATATCAATCGCCACATCAGCATTAGCTTTTCTGTGACCGTAGCCAAAGAAATCACAGTTAGTCCTGCCATAACTTTGCACACCCCTGATGTCCACCTCCACGTTCATGGGCTTTGTCACCAAAAGGTCTGGATCAATGATGGAAGCAATGGTCACCGGATCATGGAGAGGTCCGCCCTCCCATCCAAAGACCTCTTTCTGGCTCATATTGAAATGCGCCATGAGATCCGCAAACAGCCGGGCAGCCGGATTGCCCAACGCTTCCATCCGCTTTACAATCTGAGGATAGCAGAGCACCTTCCTGGTCACATCCAGTCCCACCATGGTAATGGGGCGGCCGCTGGTAAATACCACATGGGCTGCATCCGCATCTGCTATGATATTAAACTCAGCCGCAGGTGTCACATTCCCCAGCTGGTAGCTGCCTCCCATGAGAACAATTCTTTTTATCTTCGGAATAATTTTGGGTTCCATTCTCATTGCCATTGCAATATTGGTCAAAGGGCCCGTTGGGACCAGTATAATATCACCTTCTGACTCCATCAGGGTGCGCACCAGATAAAGCACCCCATGCTCTGTTTCTTCCTTTCCCTTTAAGGGTTCAAAAACAGGACCATCTAACCCGGTTTCACCATGAATATCTCCGGCCAGAAGCTGCTTATCCCGTATCATTGGCTGTCCGCAGCCCGCATAAACCGGAATATCCAGTCCCAGGTGCTGGCACACATTCCGCGCATTTTTCGTAGTCTTTTCAAGGGACTGGTTTCCTGCCACAACAGTAATTCCCAACACTTCCAGCCCGCTGTTTCTTCCTGCCAATAATATGTTCACCGCGTCATCATGACCAGGATCACAATCTAAGATAACCTTCTGTCTTTCCATTCACTCTTCTCCTCTCAGGCTTTTGCCAATGAGCTCTTCTTCTTCTTTTCCCTTGCTGCCTTAGATGCCATGGAAACAGCCAGAGTCCCTATGGTCACTACATAAGGCATTAAAAGCACAAGCTGTGATGGTACTCCATAAGCCTGAAGCCTGGCTCCTATGGAATCAGTAAATCCGAACACCAGGCAGCCCACGGCCGTTAAAATGGGGTGGGCACCTCCAAAGTACATGGCCGCCACTCCCATAAATCCTCTGGCATTGGTCATATTCTCAGTAAACATTTTGCTGTATCCAAGAGATAAATGAGCACCAGCCAGGCCACCGATCAGGCCTGATACTGCAATAGCCCGGTATTTCATGGCATTCACATTGATTCCGGCTGTCTGTGCTGCCATGGGAAATTGGCCTACTGCCCTTAACCGAAGGCCCCAGACTGTTTTATAAAAAATAAACCAGATCAGAAGAATCAGTATAATAACAAACCACTCCGTTACACACCAGTTATCAAAAATCTCCCTGAGAAATGGAATTTTGGCCAGAAACGGCAGGCTGACCCTTGGGATTGCTATGATTCCCGGCTCTGAAAACGTACCGCTTTTTCCCAATACACTGTTTAAAAGAAACTTGGTAATTGCCAGCGCAAATAAATTAATACCCATGCCAATGGCGCAGATCTCTGCCTTATAACGGATATGGCCTACTGCCATGATCATTGCCATAATAAGACCAGCAATCATGGCAACTGCAACTCCCAGCAGCCAGCTTCCGGTTAAATAACTCACCGCTACTGCCGCAAACGCACCCGTAAGCATGATCCCTTCTGTTCCAATGTTTAAAATATCCGCCTGCTGGGTAATCGCCGCACACAATGCCGCGTAAATAATTGGCGTAGCAGAACGAAAGGTTGCATATATTAAAGATACACTGAAAATTTTGCTGAAATCCATACTTCTGCCTCCTCCTATTTACTCTTTTCCTTTTTATGTTTTTTATCTTTAAACTGGAACAAAAGCTCCATAGTTGCCACGATAATAAAAACCGCTGTTATGGTATCCACAATGGATTTGGGTACGCCGGTGCTCTGCTGCATTCCCATTGCTCCGGATTTTAAAACTGCCAGGAAAAATGACATAAAGGGAGCAAAAACCAAGTTGTTTTTAACAATCAGTGAGGCCAGCATCCCATTAGAGCCAAGTCCAGCCGCAAAATTGTTTAAAAAGTATCCATGAACTCCCAAAACCTCTATGCATCCGGCCATTCCGCCCAATGCTCCGCTCAGCATCATGGATTGTATAAAAATCTTTTTGGGGCTGATGCCCACATATTCCGCATGAGACGGATTTGTGCCCACCGTTTTTACCTTATATCCAAAGGTGGTTTTATTTAAAAGTAATATCATAAGAACCACTGTGACCAGAGCAATGAAGAGTCCTGTATTGACACTGCTGGGTTTCATAAACTGAGGCAAATTCACTGTCACAGGCAATGACTGGGCGTTGGCCACTCCCGCACTCATGGGGCCGCTGACCAGATAGGAAGTGATGTACAGGGCCACGCTGTTCATGAGAATGGTCACACAAACCTCGCTCACCCGGTAATAGGCTTTAAGTACGGCAGGAATCAGAGCCCACAAGGCTGCCACTGCCATTGCCCCCAGAAAGCAGGCTGCAAGACGGAAAGGCCCAGGAAGAAATGTCCAGTTAATACCGATATAGGCTGCGGCCATTCCTCCCAGAAATACCTCCCCCTCCACTCCAACGTTAAATGCTCCAGCCTTAGCTGCTACCGCAAACGCACAGGAGGTAAGGAGAAGGGGCGTAAAGCCGGCAAGGGTTGTGCCGATCTTCAGCTTTCCGTTAAATGCTCCGCGCAGCAGCGCACCATAAGCTTCTAAGGGATTTTCCCCGATAAATAAGATAAATAAGGCCCCGATCGCCAATGCAAGCAGCATGGTAAGTAATATTTTCTGTATGCTTTTTACCGCTACATTCATGTTATGCTTCCCCTTTCCTCACCAGGCACCGAACCGCCCATCATCAGCAATCCCAGGTTATCCTCATTGGCCTCCTCAGCTTTCAGCCTTCCTGTGATTCTGCCCTCATGCATGACAACAATCCGGTCTGAGAGGGACAGGATTTCTTCCAGATCCGCGGAAACCAGCAAAACTCCCATCCCTTTTGCTTTCACTTCCTGTAAAATCTTTCTGATGGATTCAATGGCACCAATGTCAACGCCTCTGGTCGGCTGGGATGCAACCAGAAGCTTTCCCCCAATGGAAACTTCTCTTGCCACCACGACCTTTTGAGCGTTACCTCCTGACAATGACTGTGTGGATATTTCCGGATCCCTTGGGCGGATATCAAAAACCTCTGACAGTTTTTTTGCATATTCCAGGACAGCCTTTTCATTCCGCACGATCCCTTTGCAAAACGGGGCTTCGCTCACCTGAACGGCAACCAGATTTTCCTTGATGCTCATGGTACGGTTTAAGCCCCTTGTATTGCGGTCCTCCGGGATGTGAGACAAGCCTGTGTTCCTGATCTGTTTGGGACTTAAATCCTTTATTTCTTTTCCGTCTAACAGCACGCTGCCTTTCTCAATTTTCCTGAGACCTGCAATCGCTTCAATCAGCTCACTCTGCCCGTTTCCATCAATTCCAGCAATGCCTACGATCTCACCCTCCCTGACAT
>JAEWRS010000541.1 GCA_023398855.1 Bacillota bacterium | reverse complement strand
AACCTCGTATGTAACTAATTTCATAACATCCTCCTTTTACATGAACCATAGCTCTTCCTTTGTGGTGGAGATTGCATCCGCACCTGCGGAAAAAGCCGCCATAATATCCTTTTTATCGGATATCAGTCCGCCTGCAATAATTGGAATATCCGTGTAGGCTCTAATCTCTTTCAGCACTTTTGGCATAACACCGGGCATAATCTCAACCAGATCCGGATGATAGGTATCAATCTGCTTTTTGGTCGTGCTCATGGCAAGAGAATCAATGATAAAGGTTCTCTGTACCCCAACCAGTCCCAGCTCAACCGCCCGCTTTACAAGAAGAGGCTTTGTGCTGATGATCCCATCTGCAAAAGTATTCTGCTTAATAAAATCCACAGCGATCTCCCTGGAGCTTAAGCCCTGTGCCAGATCCGCATGGACGATGGCATATTTCCCATGTTCCTTTATCTGTTTTACAATGCTGCTGATATTGCAGATATTGCCATACAAAATGAACACCAGCTGGCATTCCGATTCAAAGCACCTTTTTAATCCATTCTCGTCCTTAACCGCTGCAATCACCGGAGATGCCTCCAATAGTTCCATTGCCTTCATCAATATTCCTCCGTAGCCACAAAATATGGATCTCGTTCTACTTTATCAATCCTTTTCCCCACCGTCAAGGCAATTTTTGCCCTTTCTGGCTTTTCCTGAGAAAGTAAAGCACATTTTAACGTTCTTTTATCCATGCAAGATAGCAGGAGCTGCGGTCTCCGGAAACGGATGCCTCGCCCCTGCTATCATTATCTACAGTTCTTTGCTCTGTGTCCACCGCTTACAGACTTCCGGAAAATTGCTGATCACTCCGCTGCAGCCCCATTCATAGGTCTGCTCCAGTGCGGCCATGTCATTGACCGTCCACACATTCACCTGGATTCCGTATTCCCTGCAGTTATCCACAGTCTCCTTTGTTAATCCCTTTATCCCCGGATGATAACATTCAAAATGATATTTATCGCAGTAGTATCCGGCATTTCCAAGTCCCTGATGATCAAGAAGGGCACCGCATAAGATATCCGGAGCCAGTCCCTTTAAATTGGTTATGGAAGTGTGATTAAAGGAAGAAAAGATTACCTTTTCCTCAAGTCCGTATTTGCGTACAAGCTCCAGCGTCTTTTCTTCCAGGCCCTCATAATAGTATACGCCTGTCTTAAGCTCAATATTAGTAATCAGTTCATTATTTTTTGCCCATATGCAGTATTCTTCAAAAGTAGGAACAGCTTCAAATCCATGGATCCCTCCCCAGACCTCAGCCGCATTGAACTTTTTCAGTTCCTCATAAGTGAGATCCTTTACAAATCCTGTTCCGTCCGTGGTCCTGTCAATGCTTTCATCATGAATTACCACCACCGTTTTGTCCTTTGTAAGCTGTACATCAAGCTCAATTCCGTCACAGCCTGTCTCCGCTGCTTTCTGAAATGCCAGCATGGTATTTTCCGGGTACTTTCCACTGTACCCTCTGTGTGCGAATACCTTCATATCAACCCTTCTTTCTTATTGTTTCTGCAGGCAATAAGTCCGCCGCCGGAATGATTGCGCCCCGCACCAGACCATCTCTGAAAAATCTATTTTCAGTATAGCATTTTCCAGAAAAACTTTCCACAGAATCCCATGTTTTTATGCAAAACAGCCCCGTTAATCTGCAGACTGCCCAAAAGGCAGGCAGCCACAGTTACGGGGCTTTTCTTTTTGTATCATATTATATCTTTTCAACGTTCCTTGTTGCAACAATGGAAACACCTGTACCGGCACAATCAGGAATGATCACATCTCCAATGGATACGGGAGCGGAAACAACTGCCTTTGTAATCTCCTTCATGCAGTCAAATATTTTGTCCTTTGGAATATCCTGTTTTGTCTTTACCGGAACCATCTCTAAGTTCCCGCCCAGTACGGGGACCGAGGAGGTCACTACTCTGGTGGGGCTTAAGATCTCTTTCCTGCCGTATTCTTCTCCCCTGCTGCAGGAATTCCCTGTCACCTCGACCTGGTCTCCTTCTATGGTCACCGTCAATGGGCAGCCTAAAGGGCAGCGGATACAGATCAGTTCTCTTACCTCCATATTATTCTACCTCCGTACAGACAACAATTCTCTTGAGTTCCGGATATTCTTTTAAGCTGTGTTTCTTTAACACAACCTGCTCCATTTCACCTGGAGCCAGAATCTTTTTCTTTTTGTGGGACACCCTTACTCCATCATAATAAACGCTGATAAAGCGGTCCTTGTATACATCAGCCACGCGGAAGCGGACCGTTATCTGATCCTTCATATTCTCTACATCCATCATCTGAGGCACCGTATAGCGGACGCCGTTTTCAGCCGCCAGCTCCACAATATGAGCCGCCTCTTTTTCCACATTCTCTTTCACATAAGCAGCAGCACTTTCTCCTGCCAGGGCGGCTTCCTCGGATACATAATCCACCAGATCATGGACGTGAAGCACATTTCCGCAGGCAAAGATGCCTCTTGTGCTGGTCTCCAGCCGGTCACCCACCACTGGACCAGAGGTCACCTGGTTCATCCTCACACCCGCTCCTTTAGAAAGCTCATTTTCCGGAATCAGGCCTACAGAAAGGAGAAGGGTGTCACAGCTGTAATACTCCTCTGTGCCTGGAATGGGCCTGCGGCTTTCATCAACCTGAGAAAGAGTAACTCCTGTCACCCGCTCCTTTCCCTCAATATCCACCACTGTATGGCTGAGCTTTAATGGAATACCATAGTCATCCAGACACTGGACAATGTTCCTCTTTAAGCCGCCGGAATAGGGCATAAGCTCTGCCACCACTTTTACCTTGGCTCCTTCCAGGGTCATTCGCCTTGCCATGATGAGTCCAATATCACCGGAGCCTAAAATCACCACTTCTTTTCCTACGCTGTAGCCTTCAATATTCATCAGCCTTTGGGCAGTTCCGGCGGAATAGATTCCAGCCGGGCGAAAACCCGGTATGTTAAGGGCACCTCTGGGACGTTCCCTGCATCCCATTGCCAGGATAATGGCCCTGGCTTTTATGACAGTCAGACCGTCCTCCCTGTTGATAATCGTCACTTCTTTGTCCTTGCTGATGGAGAGGACCATGGTATTCAATTTAAATGGAATGTTTTCCGTTTCCACCATCTCAATATAACGGGCCGCGTATTCCGGACCGGTTAATTCTTCCTTAAAGGTATGAAGCCCAAAGCCGTTATGAATGCACTGGTTTAAAATACCGCCAAGACAGGATTCTCTTTCCAGGATCATTATATCCGTAATGCCCGCCTTCTTTGCCGCCACTGCCGCGGCAAGACCAGCCGGACCTCCGCCAACTATTACTATATCATGCTCTGTCATGTCACTGTCCTCCTATTTATGACCGGTCACTATGTTGGAGCCGGGCCTGTTCTTACAGATATCCTCCATGGTCCTTCCAGTTTCCCTTGCCAGGATCTCCATGGTCCTGGGGGCACAAAATCCCGCCTGGCACCTACCCATGCCAGCACGCACCCGGCGCTTGATCCCGTCTAAGGAAACGGCCCCCAGAGTCCGTGTAATGGAATCCACAATCTCTCCTTCACTGACCCCTTCACAGCGGCAGATAATGGTTCCGTACTGGGGATTATTCTTAATCAGCCGGGCCCGCTCATCAAAAGAAAGCTTCTGAGGGTCCAGGATCCCCTTTCTGGTTCCGTTAAAATCTGCTTTTGGGGAAGCACCCGCCTTTCCGGCAACCAGTTCTGCTATGTAGACCCCAATGGCCGGAGCACTGGTAAGGCCCGGTGATTCTATTCCTGCCGCATCAAAGAAGCCAGGGGCATCAGAAACCTCCCCCAGGATAAAATCATCCCCGTCTTCATGAGCCCTGAGCCCTGAAAAAGAGGTAATAATCTGTCGGAATGGTATGTTCTTCACTCCCCAGGCTGCTTTTTCCATAATGTCAGACAACTCCCTTGCTGTGGTTCTCACACTCTCCTTATCTTCCACATCATTTGCAGTAGGCCCGGCCAATAAATTGCCGTGGACCGTGGGAGTTACCAGTACACCTTTTCCCATCTTGCCGGGAATCTGGAAGATGGTATGGGACACATAGGTTCCAGCTTCCTTATCCAGCAGACAGTAATCTCCTTTTCTCGGGGTGATATGAATCTTTTTTCCACTCACCATGTTATGGAATACATCGGCATAGACTCCGGCCGCATTGACCACATAGGCGGCATGAATGATCTCATCTCCGGTTTTTAGGTCATAGCCCGATCCTGTTCTTTCAATTTCTTTCACTTCGGTATTAAATAAGAATTCCACGCCATTGTCACAGGCATTCTCGGCCAGTGCAATGGTCAGGCCAAAAGGACACACAATTCCGCCGGTAGGTGCATATAAGGCCGCCACAGCCTCATCTGTCACATGAGGCTCCATTGCCCTCACCTCATCTCCGGAAAGGATGGACAGGCCGGGTACGCCGTTTTCTATCCCCTTTTCATAAAGCTCTTTAAGTGCAGGCATATCTTCTTCTGAAAAACAAAGTACCAGAGAACCGTTTCGGACCAATGAGAAATCCAGTTCCTCTGAAAGCTCTCCCATCATACGGTTGCCTTCTACATTGAATCTGGCCTTAAAAGACCCTGGAACAGCATCATGCCCTGCATGGACAATGGCGCTGTTGGACTTTGATGTTCCGGAACAGACGTCCTCCTCCTTTTCCATGACGCAGATGCTAAAATCATAGCGGGCCAGCTCTCTTGCTATTGCACAGCCGATTACGCCGCCGCCGATGATCGCTGCATCGTAATTCATTTCCTTCATGTTTTTCTCCTCCATATCCATAGTGGTCACTCAAATTTGCAGAAATAATAGGGCGTTTTCTGCCTCATCTATCCAATTGTGAAATCCTCCTTCTGGTTTCATCATATAAAAAAGAGTAAAGAAATTACACGGATCACTCCGTATTATTCCCTTACTCTTTCATCTCATAGGTTTTAATATTCGATTGACTTAATGCTAGCACAATCCCCGCCAGATTGTCAATATTTTTCTGCCAGGGTCCTTTTATTCGCTCACTGCCATAACTGAATTCTCTTCCGCCAGCTTAGATAACAAGGCACCCTTGTCAAAGCCCGGCGGATAGATAACTTCAAACTCCAGCTTGATTTCCTCCTTTTTATTCTTGTTGATCTTTACGGAAGAGATCTCTACCTTTTCTTTTTCCAGGAACTCTTCCATGTTCTTTACCGCGCCGGACTTCTGTGCTATGGTCATACGCAGACAGCCACAGGAGGCTGTCTGTGCGAAATAACTGATTCTGTGGGTCAGCATCTGCATGACAATAATGAGAATCGCAGACAATATTCCCACAATGTACTGGCCCGCCCCAAGAGCCAGCCCTACCCCGGCAGTGGCCCACATGCCTGCTGCCGTTGTCAAACCGTTTACCAGATTGTTTCTGACAAAAATAACACCTGCTCCTAAAAATCCCACTCCGCTGACTACCTGGGCAGCGATCCTGGCACCATCGCTGCTGGGAATGTCCGGAAATCCATACTTTGAAACCACCATCATGAGTGAGGAACCGATTGCCACAATGGCATGGGTCCGGATTCCGGCTGATTTATTACGGTTTTTTCTCTCACTGCCAATCAAAAACCCCAAAAGGCCGGCAGTAATGATCCGCAGCATGTATTCCAGCTGAATCATCACATATGATAAGGTAAATCCCCCAAACAAAATATATGTCCCTTCCAAGTCCTGCCCTCCACCTTCTACGATTCGTCCTCAGACCATAAGAGTGCGCATTTTACTGCCCTCTTCCAGCCCTTTACCAGCTTCTTCCGGTATTCCAGCTCCATCTGACTGTCAAACACCCTGGAAGACTTCCAGTTTTTCTTGATCTCCTCCCGGTTCTTCCAGTATCCTACTGCAAGACCAGCCAGATAAGCGGCTCCAAGGGCAGTGGTCTCAATGCACTCCGGCCTGACGATCCGTGCATCCAGCACATCCGACTGGAACTGAAGCAGGAAGTTGTTGGCACACGCTCCGCCATCCACCCTCAGCTCCTTTAAATGAATGCCGGAATCCTGTTCCATGGCCTCAATCAGATCGTATACCTGGTAAGCCATGGATTCCACCGTTGCCCGGATAAACTGCTCTTTGCTGGTTCCCCTTGTCACCCCTACAATGGTTCCCCTTGCATACTGATCCCAGTAT
>JAEWRS010000536.1 GCA_023398855.1 Bacillota bacterium | reverse complement strand
AATCCAGACCGTCCAGCTGTTCCTGATCGGAAACTCTTAAGCCTATGGTTTTCTTAATTAAAGTAAAGATGATAAATGCTGCAACGGCTGTATAAACCAGAACAGAAGCAACCCCTACTAGCTGCGTCAGGAAATTGCAGTCCTTTCCAAAGATACCGGTCAAAAGCGTGCCCAGAAGTCCGCAAAATCCATGAACGCCCACAGCACCCACCGGGTCGTCGATTTTGGCTTTCTTATCAATGAATTCAATGGCGAGAACAACAGCAAAGCCTGCAATGGCTCCAATGATGATGGCCCCGTAAGGGGTTACCACATCGCAGCCGGCGGTGATTGCTACCAGACCAGCCAGAGAACCGTTCAAAGTCATGGAAACGTCGGGCTTGCCGTAACGAATCCAGGTAAACAAAAGAGTGACCAGAGTAGAAGCGGCAGCAGCCAGATTGGTTGTCATTGCAATGTCGCCGAGAGTTGTTGTGGCTGCAGTAGTGGAGCCGCAGTTAAATCCAAACCAGCAGAACCATAGAATGAATACACCTAGAACGCCCAGAGGAATATTATGTCCTGGAATTGCTTGAACAGTCCCGTCTTCCTTGTATTTTCCAATACGGGGACCGACGATTTTAGCTCCTACCAGAGCACAGATGCCGCCAACCATGTGGACTGCAGTGGACCCTGCAAAATCATGGAATCCCATGGCTGATAACCAGCCGCCTCCCCAGATCCAGTGTCCTGTTATTGGATAAATTACTACGCTGATAGCAGCCGAATAGACTAAATAAGAGGAAAATTTTGTACGCTCGGCCATTGCTCCGGAGACAATGGTGGCGGAGGTTGCACAAAATACGGTCTGGAAAATCATGAATACTGCGATGGGAAGGCCATTGAATAACCCGTTTGCGTCGGCCAGAGAATAAGGATTAAAGAACCCGGAATTTCCCACAAGGCCTGCCACATTACCTCCAAACATCAGCGGGAAGCCCAGGATAAAGTAAAAGAGGGACCCAAGGACAAAATCCATCATATTTTTCATACAAATGTTCCCTGCATTTTTTGCCCTTGTGAACCCTGTTTCTACCAGGGCAAAGCCAGCCTGCATAAAATAAACCAGTATTGCAGCCAGCATGGTCCAAATCACATTCAGTAATAAAGTTGTATTTTCCATAATTATAACTCCTCCTGATTTTTTTTGATGAAATCATTTCAGAACCATTAGCTTAACGCCTTGAGTCAGCCGTCTACGGGAACCTGACTTTGATTCCTTGCTTTTTCAAGAATAAAAACAGGGGATAACCGCTTAAAAAGCAATTATCCCCGTTGATAGTTTATTTTCATTCTGTATGAAATTAAATGTCAGATCCTTTCAGGAACTACAAAGCCTCCAGGCCGTGTTCACCGGTCCTGATCCGTACGGCATCCTGCACTTCGTAAACAAATATTTTACCGTCACCGTAATTTCCGGTATTGATTTCTTTTACCACTGCATCAATAATGGGATCAGCCAGTTCCTTTGGAACGACGGTTTCCACCTTGACTTTTGGCAGCAGATTTACATGATATATGGTTCCCCGGTACATCTGTGTGTGGCCTTTCTGGTTGCCGTATCCCATGACGTTGCTGATCATTATTCCGTTGACCTTGTTGCCTTCCAGGATAGCCTTCAGACTTTCAAGCTTTTCTGGCTTGATGATGATTTCCAACTTTTTCATACAGCCTTTCCTCCTCTATTTTGCTTACAAAAAAAGGGCGGTTCCAGTTTTGGAACGCCCTTGTTCGGTATATCAACATTATACACGACTGATTCTATCTGTCAAATAAAAAAAATGACGGGTTTATGAAAAAAAATTGTGAGAAATTAACAAGACCCTTCATCCAGATAAGAAGATACCACTTGTACTTTTTCTGTTTTTGTTATATACTAAATACTGTATACAAAATAATTAAAAAGTACAATCCTAAGAAATAAAAAGTGAGGGTGTTTGCCTATGATAAGACATCTGGGATTAAAAGCATACGGGAAGGTCAATCTGGGACTTGATGTCTTGAAAAAAAGAGAAGACGGATATCATGAAGTGCGGATGATCATGCAGACAGTAGGGCTTTATGATAAGATTGACATTTACTTAAAAGAGACCCCGGGAATCGAGGTTGTGACAAATCTCTATTACCTTCCGGTGAATGAAAACAACCTGGTTTATAAGGCGGCCAAACTTCTTATGGACGAGTTCCATGTCCTTCACGGCATCCGTATTCACTTGAATAAGTTCATACCGGTTTCCGCAGGGATGGCAGGAGGCAGCAGTGATGCGGCGACTGTTTTGTTCGGAGTAAACAAGATGTTCCAGCTTGGGCTCACAAGGGAAGAGCTGATGGAACGGGGGGTTAGGATCGGAGCAGACGTCCCTTACTGCCTGATGAGAGGAACTGCGCTGAGCGAAGGGATCGGAGAAATATTAACTCCACTACCTGACATACCCCAATGTCAGATTCTTATTGCTAAACCTGGGATCAGCGTGTCCACGAAATTTGTATATGAGCATCTGGCTGTATCTGGTTTAAAAAAAGAAGACCATCCCGACATAGACGGCATGATCCGGGCCATTGGCAACCGGGATATTTACCAGATATCGGAACGTATGGGAAATGTACTTGAAACAGTCACCATTCCAGAATATCCCGTAATCGCACAGATCAAGGATAAAATCAAAGAGTTAGGTGCCATTAATACATTAATGAGCGGTAGCGGACCCACAGTATTTGGTATATTTACCAACCCCAGGGCCGCGGAAAAAGCTTATGAAGAATTGAGATATGGGGAGTCAAAAAATCTTGCAAAGCAGGTTTATCTGACGAATTTTTATAATACCAGGGAGGTTACCAATGAGCAATGATTTAAAGGTTAATATGAATGAATATCTGCCCCTTCGGGATGTGGTTTTTAATACGCTACGCCAGGCGATTTTAAAAGGAGAACTGGCTCCGGGAGAGCGCCTTATGGAGATCCAGCTTGCAGAACGTCTTGGAGTCAGCCGAACCCCTATAAGGGAAGCAATTAGAAAGCTGGAGCTGGAGGGTCTGGTGCTGATGGTGCCCAGAAAAGGAGCAGAAGTAGCAAAGATCTCTGAAAAAAGCTTAAGGGATGTATTAGAGGTGCGCAGATCCCTGGAGGAGCTTGCCATAGAACTGGCCTGCCAGCGTATGACTCCTGAGTCAGTGGAAGAGCTTGAGAAAAAACAGGAAGAATTTAAGCAGGCGGTTGAAAACGGTAATGCCATGGAAATCGCTGAGACGGATGAGGCATATCATGATGTGATTTATAAAGGCACCTGCAATGACAGGCTGGTGCAGATGATCAATAATCTGCGTGAGCAGATGTATCGCTACCGTTTGGAATACATTAAGGATGAAGATAAACGCCAGGTCCTTTTGCTGGAGCATGACAATATATTAAGAGCGGTCAGACACCGGAAGGTGCAGGAGGCAAAGGAAGCCATGCGGGAGCATATTGATAATCAGGAAATAACAGTATCAAAGAATATCAAGGAACAGGATTGAGAAGGAGAAGATTCTATGGCATTTAAGGAAAAGTATTTATCTGGTGAGATAGAATTTGAAGCCATTGATGATTATATTGAAGAATGGAATCATAGCTCCACTGCCACAACCCTTGCCCAGTTTCTTGGACTGGATGGAGAGGAAGAGGATGTGTGGATTGAAGACAGCGATGAAGCGTTAAAAGAGCTTCTTGATGGCAAAAAATAAACAGAACTGAAATATTATAAAATAAATATAACCTTTATTGACAAGGTGACAACATGTCATTATAATGAATGACATGTTGTCACCTTGATGTGTTTCCAGAATTTTACATAAAGTGACAGAAAGGAGAGGTGAAATAAATGCCTACGGATCGGTTTTATCATCTTCCTGCAGCTAAAAAAATATCCATTCGGGAGGCAGCGGTAAAGGAGTTTACACGTGTGCCGTTTGAAAGAGCATCTATTAATAAGATCATACAGACAGCAGGAATATCGAGAGGAAGTTTTTATACTTATTTTGAAGATAAACGTGATGTCCTGGGATATATTTTCGAAGAAGCTGCTAATAGATTTCAGAATGGCTGGGTAGATTGCGCAGAAAGAAACCATGGCGATTTGTGGATAACTGCGGAAGAATTTTTACAATACAGCATAGTCAATACACAGGAGAATGTTTTGCAGCTGGTAAAAAACATCGTTGAGGGTGAGAAGATGTTTGGTGTGGCTCACCGGCTGTGCACAGAAAATACGCAGGCTCAGCAGGAAATGCAGGAGGCCATGTATCGTGCCATTGATACTTCTGATCTTAAAGATCAAAGTATTGAGACTTTTGGAAAGGTAGTAACCATGATTTTTATAGAACTGGTACATTGTATGGGGTGGTATTACCAACATCCGGAAGATGAAGAAAAAATTAAGAAACTCTTCCGGGAAAAATTAGAAATTCTGCAATATGGAATTCGTAAACAACCATTACAATCTTAATAGGGCAAAAAAAGGAGTTGACAATGAATAAGAAAAAAGTTTTCATTATCGCTGGAGCAGTAGTAATTGCGGCGATTGCAGCAGGGCTGATTTTTCCAGGAATGCTGAAAGGGAAGAAGGAAGAGCTTGTGGCTGAGATACCGCCAGCTGTAACTGCCGAAAAACCTGAAATCAGGACCATTGAGTTGAGCAATGAATTGATTGGAACGATTGAGCCGGACAGTATTGTCCATGTAACGCCCCTTGGAGCAGGAGAGGTCACAAGTGTAGGTGTTAAAACCGGAGATGTGGTAGCAGCCGGTCAGCTTCTCTGTGTCATCGACACAAAACAGGTGGAGAGTTCCCGTATCACCATGGAAACTGCCAGAATCACCTATGAAGATGCAAAGAAAAATTTAGACCGCCTTACGGTTCTTTATGGGGCCGGTGATGTGGCGGAAGCAGATTACCAGTCCCTGGTTGACAAAACTGAGATGGCAAGACTGCAGTATGAGAATGCAAAGATCGCATATAAGATCCAGACAGAAAGCAGTCAGGTGACTGCTCCTATTGCGGGGCGTGTGGAAAGCTTTGGTATCAGCATTCATGATATGGTTTCGCCACAGACTACTATTTGTGTTATTTCAGGTGAAGGCGGAAAATCTCTGACCTTTTACGCCACAGAACGGATTGTAGTTGGGTTAAAGGCAGGAGACATCATAAGAGTAGAAAAGAATGGAACCGATCACAAAGCGTCCATCACGGAAGTAAGCACAATGATAGACCAGGCAAGCGGCTTATTTAAGGTAAAGGCCTCCATTCCTGACGGGGATGCCCTGGCTACCGGGACTTCGGTTAAGCTTTATGTAATTGCCCGGCGGGCAGAGAATGTTCTGACAGTTCCGGTGGACAGTATTTATTATGAGGGTGGAAATCCATACATTTATACCTATGCAGATGGAACTCTTAAGAAGAATGCTGTCACCGTAGGGCTTGCAGACAATGAGTACATAGAGGTTCAAAGCGGCATCACTGCTGAAGATCAGGTATTGACTACCTGGACCAGTGAATTGTATGATGGGTCCAAGGTCACCCTTACATACGGAAATGAAAAAGATTCCGGGGCACCACAAGGCACGGCAGAATCTGAAGGAACCGAGACAGAATCTTCCGGTCCGGCACAGTAAGGGGGCGGTGAAATGGGAATAACAAAAGGCGTTTTAAAGAGGCCCGTCACCACTGTCTTAGCTGTATTGTGTCTGCTGGTTTTCGGTTTATCATCTGTGTTATCTTCCAAAATGGAGCTGACACCGGAAATGAACTTCCCCATGCTGCTGATCACCAGCGTTTATCCAGGATCCAATCCTGAGGATGTGAATGACCTGGTAACCAGGCCGGTGGAGGAAGCCGTGGGCACCTTATCCGGTATTAAGAATGTCCAGTCCAGTTCTCAGGAGAATGTTTCCATTGTCATGCTGGAATATGAGTATGGCACGGATATGAATAAAGCGTATTCGGATCTGAAAAAAAAGATGGATATTGTCAAACTCCCTGACGATGTGGAAACTCCCAGTGTTATGGAATTCAATATCAACGATATGCCGGTAGTGACTCTGGCAGTGAAAGATTCATCCCAGAACAATCTGTATAACTTTGTAAACGAAAAAATTGTACCGGAATTTGAGAAAATTTCTTCCGTTGCCAGCGTGGGCATGAGCGGAGGCCAGAAGAACTACGTGAGTGTCCGGCTGATCCCGGAAAAGATGGAGCAGTATCATCTTAATATGAATTCCATCAGCCAGGCTATCAAAGCGGCTGACTTCACCTATCCGGCAGGGAATACCGGTGTGGGAAAGAGAGATCTGTCTGTCAGTACCGGTGTGGAAGTAAAGAGTGTTGAAAGCCTTAAAAAGGTTCCGGTAGTGGCGGGCAACGGAAAAACCATCTTTATGGAAGACATTGCCGATATTAGAGAAGCCTCTGAAAATCAGGCGGCCATTGGACGGTATAATGGAGAAGATACCATTTCTTTAACCATGAATAAACAGCAGAAAAACAGCGCAGTGGATGTTTCCAGGTCCATGAAAAAGACCGTTGAAACTTTAAAAAAGGAATATCCCAACCTGGATATTATAGTAGTTGACGATACCAGCGACCAGATTACATCAGCTCTCAGCAGTGTTAAGAATACCATGATCATGGCTGTCATTATTTCCATGATAATTATTTTCCTTTTCTTTGGAGATATCAAAGCATCTCTTATTGTAGGAACCTCCATTCCCGTATCCATTCTGGTGTCTCTGATTTTAATGGCTGCCATGGGTTTTTCCTTAAATGTTATCACCATGAGCAGTATTGTTCTGGGAGTTGGAATGATGGTGGATAACTCCATTGTTGTTATGGAGAGCTGTTTCCGGTCACAAAAAGGTACCGGTTTTCGGGAATATATGCAGGCAGCTCTGGAAGGAACAGGGACTGTTTTTCAATCCATATTGGGAGGAACGATTACCACCTGTGTCGTGTTTATTCCTCTGGCACTATTAGAAGGCCTTACAGGCCAGTTGTTTAAGCCATTAGGCTATACAATTGTATTTTGTATGCTGGCATCTTTGGTTTCAGCCATTACGATTGTTCCTCTGTGCTACAGCCGCTTCCGCCCTGTTGAAAAACAGAATTCTCCCATGGGAGGGCTGGTGAAGTCAATGCAGAACGGTTACAGGAAAATAGTTGGCAGATTGCTCAACAGGCGTGCAGCTGTCATGGTTGTATCTGTTTTGCTTTTAATCGCTTCCTTAGTACTGGCTACCAAGCTAGGCTTTGAGCTGATGCCGGAAGTGGATCAGGGAACGATTTCCATTACTGCAGAGATGAGACCGGGGCTTAAAGTAGAAGAGGTCGATAAGATATTAAAGAAGCTGGAAACCATCGTTACAGAAGAGGAGGATTTAAAGTCCTATCTGGTCAGTTACGGTGGAAGCGAATTAAGCTTCAGCGGAGCCAAAAATGGAACATTGACAGCCTATTTAAAAAGTGGCAGAAAGCTTTCTACCAACCAGGTGGTCAATAAGTGGAAGAAGGTAATGAATCAGATTGCGGATTGCAATGTAACTGTGAAGTCAACCTCCATGATGAGCAATATGAGCAGCAAACACGATTTTGAAGTAATTCTTCAAAGCTCTCAGCTGGATAAACTGAAAAGCGCTTCAAACCAGATGATGGCCGAACTGATCGAAATGCCTCAGCTGATCAAAATCCATTCAGACCTGGAAAATGCGGCGCCTGTTATTAAGATCCATGTTGACCCTATAAAAGCAGCGGCCGAGGGAGTTGTCCCTACCAATGTGGGCGGTTTGCTCAATACCATGCTCAGTGGATCAAAGGCAGCTACCATGGAAGTATCCGGTCAGGAAGTTGATATTAAAGTGGAATATCCTAAGGATTCTTATGATACTCTTGACAAGGTAGAAGGAATTATGGTACCTAACAGTTCCGGCGGTTCTGTTGCGCTTACAGATATCGCTGATATCGGATATGAAGACAGTCCTACCTCTATTAACAGGAAAAACAAACAGTACTTAGTAACGATAACAGGCTCCTTTACCGATGCAGTGACAACAAAACAAGGAAAAGAAGCTGCAAAAAAGGATATTGATGAAAAAATTGTTAATAAATATTTAAATGACATGGTTTCAAGGGCAAAGAACAGCGAAGATGAATCCATGCAGGAGGAGTTTTCCGGTTTGTTTAAAGCGATTGCGATTGCAGTGTTTTTAATCTTTGTCGTTATGGCGGCTCAGTTTGAATCACCCAAATTCTCCCTGATGGTTATGACGACCATTCCATTCAGCCTGATCGGTTCCTTTGGGTTCCTGGCTGCTGCGGGAGTTGCCATCAGTATGCCGACCCTTCTTGGATTTCTGATGCTTATCGGAACAGTGGTAAACTCTGGAATCTTATATGTGGATACGGTGAACCAGTACCGGTCCGGCATGGATAAGCGGACTGCACTGATTGAAGCAGGAGCTACCAGACTTCGTCCCATTCTTATGACGACTCTTACTACTGTTGTATCCATGATCCCCATGGCACTGGCCATAGGAAGTAATGGAGAGACCATGCAGGGGCTTGCACTGGTAAACGTTGGCGGTTTGACAGCTTCCACGATTCTTTCGCTGCTCATGCTACCCATATATTATTCCCTTATGAGTGGTAAGATTGATAAGACGATATTACCAGATTAAAAGTATGGGGACCGGATTCTGAAAAACCCGGTTCCCTGTTGGAAGAAAGTGGATTTCATGTTTTTTGAAGGATATGATAAGATAATGACAGGAATACAGCATTAAAATCCCAGTTAAGGAGGATTAAGGATGAGAAAATGGAAACAGATCGGGGCATGCTGTCTTGCGGCAGTGCTTGCTGTTATGGGACCGGCGGCTACAGCCTGGGCTGGCAGCCCGGAGTTTGCAAGAACTCCTGAAGAGTGGGCAAAGCTCAGAGACAATGTCATGGAATATGACGAACTGGCTGGCCTGATCCGTGAATATAATGTAACGGTTCAAAAAAACCAGCTGGATATTATGGATAAGAAAAGGGATGAAAAGGTCACCAAAGACCAGTATGCCCAATCATACAGGGATGCGGCGAATGATTACAGAAACAGTATTACAGGAGAAGATCCGTACAGCGATGCCAGTAACGCGGCAGGGGCAAACCGGGCAGAAGCTGCTGCTGATTCTAATGTGGAGGATTTAAAGATACACCAGCTTACCTATGACCAGGAGGAAGCAAAGCTGGTGGCAGCTGCCCAGTCTTCCATGATTGCTTATTTTCAGCAGAATTATGAACTGGAAATTGCAAAAAGCAGCCTGGAACTTCTGGAGGCAACTTACCAGTCCGCGCTTGTAAGGCAAGGCGCGGGAATGGCCACCCAGGCAGATGTTTTAGGGGCACAGGAGAGTGTTCAGAGTACTCAGGCTTCCATCAGCAAGCTGACCTCTTCCGTAGAGGAAACCAGGCAAAAGCTTTGCGTTATGCTGGGCTGGAAGTACAACGATATGCCGGAGATCCGGGAAATTCCGGTTGTAAACATGGAACGCATAGCTGCTATGATTCCGGACACTGATAAGGAAGCTGCTTTAAATAACAACTTTACCTTAAAGATCAATCGGAGAAAACTGGAAAATGCGTCAGGAGATGTAACTAAACAGACCTTGAACCGGACCATTGCCAGCAATGAACAAAATATTGGCTCGGATGTGACCAAATGCTACAGGGCTGTTCTTCAGGCAAAGGCAGCTTATGACCAGGCACAGGCAGAACTTGTCCTGGAAAGCAAAAATATGGATACAGCCCAGAGAAAGTTAGATTTAGGCTCTTTGAGCAGGCTGGATTATATCAAGCAGAAAAATGCCTATGACACGAAGAGCTTTGCGATAAAGTCGGCAGAGCTTACTCTATTCCAGGCGGTTCAAACTTATGATAATGCAGTAAACGGGCTGGCTTCGGCAGGAGGGTCATAAGATATGGGGGAAAAAAGATATTTATCTGCCTGTCTGGCAATAACTCTTGCCTTAACCGCTGCAATACCGGCTTATGGGGCAGCAGGACCAGGACAGACGGGAGTCTCCCTTCCAGAAGGGATGACAGAAGAAACATGGAACAAACTTCAGGATCAGACCATAGAATTTGAGGAGCTTACAGACAGGGTAAGGTATTTTAATCCTGACATGCAGAATATTGCCGATACTGCCGGGAATGAGACTAGTAATCAGCGTTACGTCTATGATGAAATGAAAAAACAGATCCGGGATCTTAACGACAATGCGAAAGCAATAAAAGATTCGGGTGCGTTAAACAGTGAAAAGGGACAGGAAGAATACGGCGGACTGAAAGCTGCTGTTGGTAAATTGCAGAAAGGTTCAGCGGAACTGGACAAAGTAATCAAACGGATTGATTCAGGGATCGAAAAGAACGTGGATCATTATTCCAAGACCTTTTCTTCCGCTGTTGGGCAGATCATGATCGGTTATAACAGTGCACTGGCCAACAGGGGGCTGCTCCAGAAGATACTGGAGGTCAGTCAGGCAGGCTATGAAGCCCAGACCATAAGCTATCAGCAGGGGCTGGCCAAGGAAGCAGATGTACTGGCAGCCAATAAAGAGGTACTGGCCGCACAGGCATCACTGGAACAGCTTGATAACACCATTGACGGCCTGAGGCGTTCCCTGTGCTATATGACAGGCTATTCATCGGATACAGAGGTTCAAATCGGAGAAATCCCGCAATTAGATCTTTCTGTTATCTCTTCCCTGAATTTGGAGGCAGATACGGCTAAGGCAGTTGGAAACAATTACGAGCTGATTGATAAGCGCCGCGGGGCTTCCGGCCATACCACCACAGGTATGAAAAACAAGGATGACGGTCTTTCAGAGGCAGAGCAGAGTATTACGGTCACCATGCAGTCTTATTATCAGGGAATCCTTCAGGCGAAGTCATCATATGACGCCGCCTGTACCTCTTATGAAAAAGCGGTCCTGGAGAAGAATAAAGCAGAACGTTCCTATCAGCTTGGCATGGTGAGCCGGCTTGGATTTCTCCAGTCCCAGATGGCATTTTTGCAGGCAGAAGGCACAAAGAAGGGTGCATACAATACCCTGTATCAGGCCTACGATACCTACCAGTGGGCAGTGAACGGGATTATTACGGATTCAGGACAGTAGGCTCCGGTTTTTTGGAAAGTAAGTCCGCCAGTTTAAAACGGATATGGATCGTCGGAGTTTCCCGGCTCAGTCTCTTATAGTCAGATGCGTCTATGGAGCTCCTTAAAATATCTTTGGAGGTATCTGGAACAACCGCGTAAGAAGAATCTGTAAAACATAGGGGAGGATAAAGGACGCACCACCAATTGCGTCCTTTTCCTTCGCCTATTTTTACACGGACGGCCTCATAATTGCCGCAGGGAAATACCATATCTCCATAGGTTTTAGTGGGAAAGTAGCTATTGGCCAGTTCCATATGTGCGGGATAGCTGTATCCCAATTTTTTCATGTAGTGTTCTGCTTTTTTCTCCAGGCTGTCTTTGTGAGAGATAATATAGCCTTTTGTTTCCTCTAGTGATGCACTTTCTCCAAGATCCTCATATATTGAATTTAGCAGCATGGTGCGCACTTTTAATTTCAGGTTTTGATCTTCTGAGCTGTCACTGTTTGCTAATACATGAAAACGCAGGATTTCCGGAGCGATCCGTGCTGCCAGTGCTTCGTCATTTTGCCTTCCGTCTGATAAGGTAAGCAAAAAAGCAATCAGGAGACAGGTAATACATAAAAATAAATCTCGTTTTTGTTTCATGAGTGTTCCTCCTTTTTTCTGGAATCTATTTGTAATTGTTACCATATGTGCTATAATATAAACACTGTAAAACTGAGAAATTTGTAAGGAGATCAAAATGGGTAAAAAAACTGCGGTTGTATTATTTGGCGGCCAGTCATCGGAACATATTGTTTCATGTATGTCGGTGGTCAATGTGATTAACCATATTGATAGAGAAAAATTTGATATGCTATTAATCGGAATCACGGAAGAGGGCCGGTGGATTAAGACTGATGCCGTGGAGGATATTGAACAAGGGACATGGAGAAGCGGGCATGTGTCTGCTGTTATTTCTCCTGACGCCACCATGGGCGGAGTTATCTTAATGGATGGGGAAAAGACAGAACTGGTTCAGGCTGATGTGGTATTTCCTGTGCTTCATGGATTGCTGGGCGAAGATGGAACCGTTCAGGGGCTTTTGGAGCTGGCGAGGATTCCCTATGTGGGCTGCGGTGTACTGGCATCCGCTGTTTCCATGGATAAATTATATACAAAGATTATTGCAGATGATTTAGGCATCACTC
>JAEWRS010000517.1 GCA_023398855.1 Bacillota bacterium | reverse complement strand
ACTGGGGCCTCTCCTGGCTCTACCTCACTGTTTACTACATTAATCAAATCTGAATAAGATGGATGTAACATCTTTTATTCCCCTTTCTCCATTGACTCTATATATTTTTTAAATCATTTTTGATATGGGCCAAAAAGGCCATATTATTGGAAGCCCTGTTATGCTGAACCTGGATCATTCGGTGCATCTCTTCCACACAAGTGTCAATTTTATCATTAATCAGGATATAATCATAGGCCTCCATGCCTTCAGCTTCCTCAGATGCCCGGCGGAGTCTGGCATTGATTACTTCCATGTTTTCCGTACCCCGGCCGATCAGACGGCGTTTTAATTCCTCTGCATTAGGAGGCATAACGAAAATCAAAATTGCAGCAGGAAAATGTTCCTTTACTTTAAGTGCTCCCTGAATTTCTATTTCCAGGATTACATCCTTCCCCATTTTCATCTGGTTCAAAACATATTCCTTGGGTGTGCCATAGTAATGGTTTACGTACTGGGCATATTCGATCAATTCTTCCTTTTCCATCATATCCTTAAAACGTTCTTCTGCCACAAAGAAATATTCCCTGCCATGCTCCTCTCCCTCTCTGGGATTTCTGGTGGTGGCGGAAATGGACAGCGCGTAATTATCATACCGTTTCAGAAGCTCCTTCATCAAAGTTCCCTTACCAGCTCCTGAAAATCCGGATACAACTGCCAATATGCCATGTTCATTCATGTCCTTCGTTACACTCCTACTCAATATTCTGGATTTGTTCCCTTACTTTTTCAATTTCGGTCTTCAGTGCGATGGCCTTATCGGAAATCTCCAGGTCATTGGCTTTGGAAAGAATGGTATTTGCCTCCCGGTTCATCTCCTGAGCGATGAAATCCAGCTTTCTTCCCACACTCCCGCCTGTGCTAAGCTCTGCACAGGTATTTTCCATGTGATTTCTGAGCCGAACGGTCTCTTCATCTACACAGATTTTATCAGCAAAAATGGTGACCTCCGTTGCGATTCTTCCTTCGTCAACAGAAGCGCTTGCCAGCAATTCTTTCACTTTATCTTCCAGCTTGGTCCTGTATTCTAATAAAATCCTGGGAGAACGCTCTTCGATAAATTCCACAAGCCCAGTCATGAATTTTAGCTTTCCAAGAAGATCATTCTTTAGGTTTTCCCCTTCTGTCACTCTGGATTCCACAAAACGTTTTGCAGCCTCCTCAATGGTTTCTGACAGAAGCTTCCACATTTGTTCCTCATCCTCCGGCACATCTTCCATGGTAAGGACTTCCGGGCATCTGGACAGAGCAGATACCTTAATGTCGTTCTGTATGCCGAACTGTGCCTCCATCTTTGCGAAATATTCCATATATTCGGCAGCCAGTGCGCTGTTATACTTTAAACACAGCTTATTCTCTGTGTAATCCTCATAGCTGATAAATACGTCAACCTTTCCGCGCTGGATATAATTCTTTAACAGATTCCTGATTCCTGCTTCAAAGAAATTAAACTTTTTCGGCATCTTTATGCTTAAATCCAAATATCTGTGATTTACAGCCTTCATTTCAACGGAAATCTTATACTCATCCGTGACGGTTTCGCACCTGCCGAAACCTGTCATGCTCTTGATCATTCCATATGCCTCTCTTTCGCCATAGATATTATCCATTATAAGTCATAATAAAAAACAAGTCAATTGCTTTTGAATTTTACAGAAACCCGATTCTGTGCTATACTATCCCTGTTATGATAGACCATCACCCGGCCAGGGATCCCATTATTACCAAATGGCATGGGCAAGGAAAGAGGAAACAGAAAATGGCATTTGACGGAATAGTTATGGCAAATCTTGCAACAGAGATGAAAGACCGGCTGGAAGGCGGAAAAATCGCAAAAATCGCCCAGCCGGAAAAAGATGAACTGCTTTTTACAGTTAAAAATCAGAAGAACACATGGAGACTCTTAATCTCGGCCAGTGCCAGTCTCCCCCTCATCTATTTTACGGAAGCAAATAAGCAAAGCCCAATGACCGCCCCGAATTTTTGTATGCTTTTAAGAAAACACATAGGAAACGGACGCATTATCCGGGTGACCCAGCCAGGACTGGAACGGATTTTGTGCATGGAGGTAGAGCACTTTGATGAATTAGGCGATAAGCGGATTAAAAAACTGATCATTGAAATGATGGGAAAGCACAGCAATATCATCTTTTGTAACGAAGATGATATGATTTTAGATAGCATCAAGCATATTTCCGCCCAGGTCAGCTCCGTGCGGGAGGTTTTGCCGGGCAGAACCTATTTCATCACTCAGACAATGGAGAAAAAAGAGCCTTTGACCATCACTCAGGAAGAATTTATTGATGTAATCGGACATACGGCAGCCCCAATTCAAAAGGCACTGTATATGAGGCTCACCGGCTTAAGCCCCATTATGGGTCATGAACTTTGCCACCTGGCTTCCATTGATGGGGACCGGTCTGCAAACGGATTGTCTGAATTGGAACTCATTCACTTGTACCATATGTTTTCCTTTGTAATAGAGGATGTAAGGCAAAGGCATTTTACTCCCAATATTATTTATAAAAAAGAAGAACCGGTGGAATTTTCCGCTCTTCCCTTAACCTGTTACCAGGGAGAAGGATATGTATCTCAATGCTTTGAATCCATCAGTATACTTCTGGAAACCTATTATGCCTCCAAAAACACAATTACCAGAATCAGGCAAAAATCCGTGGACTTACGAAAAATCGTTCAAACTGCTTTGGAACGAAATTACAAAAAATACGATCTCCAGGCCAAGCAGCTGAAAGATACAGATAAACGGGACAAGTATAAAGTTTACGGCGAGCTGATCAATACCTATGGATATGAATTGACCGGAGGAGAAAAGCAGCTTGTCTGCCTTAATTACTATATTAATGAAGACATTGCCATTCCTTTGGATGACCAGCTGTCTGCCAAAGAAAATGCGCAGAAATATTTTGATAAGTACAATAAATTAAAACGTACCTTTGAGGCGGTAACGGAACAAATCAAGGAAACCAGGCAGGAAATCGACCATCTGGAATCTGTAAGTGCTGCTTTGGATATTGCATTAATGGAAGAAGATCTTGTACAGATCAAGGAAGAACTGATGGAATATGGTTACATCAAACATCGCCGGGCCGGCGATAAAAAGCCCAGGATTACAAGCAAGCCCTTTCATTACCTCTCTTCTGATGGTCTTCATATTTACGTTGGAAAAAATAATTATCAGAACGAAGAACTGACCTTTAAGGTGGCAGGCAATAGTGACTGGTGGTTCCATGCCAAAGGAATCCCAGGATCTCATGTGATCGTAAAATCCGAAGGAAGAGAACTTCCTGACAAGACTTTTGAAGAGGCCGCTGCCTTAGCGGCTTATTATTCCAAGGGACGTGATAATGACAAGGTGGAAGTGGATTATGTACAGAAAAAGCAGATCAAAAAGGTTGCCGGTGCCGCCCCAGGCTTTGTCATATACCATACCAATTATTCTATGGTTGCTGAACCCAGGATACTTTTAGAAGAATGTAAATAATTTTTTTCAGATAGCAATCAGAAAAGCAAGGATGTGCCTGTTCACCAGGTATCCTTGCTTTTTATATTACCAGCAGATGCAGCTATCTGACTAAAATAATTATTTCATTACCAACACATTTTTCAATTCTGCCTCATAGGACAAGAGGCGTTTTTCCTTATCCGACCTCTCTTCTTGAGCTTTCTTTGATATTTCATATACGCCGGATATTGTATCCACCAGATTTTTATTAATGCTCTGAATCGTTGATTCATCAATTACAGAACGTTCTCCAGCCGCTGCCACCTTAAGGGAAGTATCTTTCAGCATCTCCGCAGTCTGAACCATGGATTTATTGATGCTGTCAGAAATCTGCTGGGAAGACTTATTTGCCTCAGAAGCCTCATTTACCGCGACTGCAACCACCATCTGTGTTTTCCACACAGGGATTGCCAGCATCAGCTGATCGCTGATATTCTCTAATATTTGCGTATCAACCTTCTGAATCATCCGGATTTCCGCTGCCATTTGAAGGGATAGCATCCGGGATACAAGAAGATTGTGTATTTTTTTATCAAATTTATACAACACTTCTCTGAAATCGCTGACCTGCTGAATCTGCTGAGGATCTCCGTTTGCATTGGCACGCTGCTCCATTTCAGGCAATACCTTTGTCTGTAATTCTTCCAATTTCACCTTGCCCGCTATGATGTAATGCTTCAGCTGTGTTATGTATTTGTCATTACTTTCAAATAACTTATCCATTATGGCCAGTGATTGCCTCAGTTCAAGCATATGATTCTCCAGAACATTAACAATTCTGTCAATATTAGCAGACACTGATGAATATTCCGTTTGGAGCTTTATAGCTCTGGATTTAAATCCACTCAATAGCTTCTCAATTATATTATCTTTTTCCTGTTGCAGTTCCTTTACTTTTGCATCATAATTATTTAGCAGCAGAATAAGCTCTGTAATGTCCTTGCTGATCGGACCTGTATCTCGTGTCCTGGTACTTTTTAAAATAGAATCCGATATCACGGAAAGCTCCTTTTGGGTGGTAATACCAAAATTCTGCACATCCATGGGAGTCTTTATTTCCAGTTTTTTGATAAACTCCTGAAGCTGTGTCCGTGTGCCTTCTTCCAATGCTTCCATGGACAGATAGTTGTATTGCTCTTCATATTCCTTCTTATCCAGCACTTTAGATTCTTCTACTACTTCTGAGGGTAATTCCAAACCCAGATTTGACATAACCATACCTCCAAATATTTCGATTTATTCTTTCAAGGCATTTATCATGAGATCATAAATCCCTTTTTTCAGCCCTGGTACAACAGAAGTGAGTTCGCTGGCTACTCCATCAACCGGGAGCTCTGACAGATTATCACCTCCCATGAGCCCTGTTCTGAACCCATATCTTTCCCATGCAATTCTTTTAACTTCAGGATCATTGAGAGCCTCAAGATAGCGATTTCCATTTTCTGTCAGGGTAAGCAGACAATGACTGTTCCAAATCGTAGGCTCCGGATATAAAATTCTTACTCTTCCTCTCACCTGCTTGTATCCTTCCGGATTATTGACTGCAAACTCCAGCATGGATTTTTCATAATCAACGATCAGTGGTTTTGCACCCATTCCGGTTCTTAAATATAAATCAAACAAATCTGCCGGTGTATTATTCATAAAGCCACTGAATTCATAAAACTTTTTAATATCCGGAAGAACGGATTCCACCGTATTCTCAGTAACAGGTCCGCCATTCATAATGGAAAGTAACAGCCCATAGTAGGTCGCTCCGGGAGACGAAGTAACCGGATCTGTTGACGCAATGTTGATTGTTCCAAATACATTTGACAGCCCAATATCAGTCCATTTCTGTCCTTCCTCAATCCGGGTCAGCAGACTGGACATATCCTTTATAAAGTAGGTTTCTCCCCGAACCTCTGCAATTCCTTCATTTATCAGAGCATCGGCGATCTTGTCCCAGGAATAAATGACCACAGGCGTATTCAAAGCAACGGAACCTTCCAGACTTTTCGCCAGATTATTTGCCTTGAAATAATCGTAAAATCTTTGATCAGAAAAGAATATTGCATCATAAGGAGTACCGTTTTCTCTTAACAGTTTCACATCGTTGGCAATAAGCTTATTATTGCTCCAGGAATCAGGTATTATCTCTATATTATATTTGTCAGCCATAATTGACTTTATCTCTTCATCTTTAATAAAGCCTTCTTTCCCGCCGCCCATGGCAACATATACTTTTTTTACTTTCACTGATTTCTGTCCGCTTCCCCCATGCTTTCCGGTATTAATAACTACAATTACAAGCAGAGCAAGTAC
>JAEWRS010000427.1 GCA_023398855.1 Bacillota bacterium | reverse complement strand
ATCGGATACCGTCTTCCAAAAGAAGTACTTGACCGGATGGTCCTGGATTTGGAGGAACGGTTTGAGGCTGCCTATGGGTTGTGTACGGAAAGCCTGGAAAGCGCCTGTTACAAAGAAGGGGGATATTGGCTGGGGCCTGTGTGGGCACCGGTTACGTATCTCATGGTGGATGCTTTGCGGGATAATGGCTATGAAGGCTTTGCAAGGCGGCTGGCTGAAAAATTCGTAACCCTTGCACCCATGGGACTGATGGCGGAAAATTATGATCCGGTAAGCGGAAAAGGGTATGATGACCCTGCCTTTTCCTGGACTTCCTGTGTTTTTCTGCAGTTACTAAAAGAATATCCGGATATGGAGGAAAAGGAATGAAAAAGCACCTTGGCAGCCTTGGGCTGCTGTTCACGGCAATTATCTGGGGCAGCGGCTTTGCAGCCAACAACATAGCACTTGAGACCATGACCCCTTTGCAGATTTTGTGCCTCCGTTTTTTTATCAGCGCTGTCTTAATGGGAGGAATTGCCTGTAAAAGATTGAAACGCGTTGGAAAACAGGAGGTTATTGCAGGAACAATTCTTGGCGTCATATTATTTGCAGCATTTACAGCCCAGACTTTTGGACTAAAATACACCACTCCTTCAAAAAATGCTTTTTTAACGGCAACCAATGTGGTAATCGTACCGTTTATAGCCCTTCTGATCAATAAAAAAAGGGTGGATGTTTATAGCGGAGTTGGCGCTGTCATGGCAATTACGGGAATCGGTATTTTGTCTTTAAGAGGGGATTTCAGTGTTTCTTTTGGGGATATGCTGACTCTTATTTGTGCTTTTTGCTTTGCTTTCCATATATTTTATACCGGAGAATTTGTCCGGAAATATGATGGGCTCTTACTGACAGCCATACAAATGCTGGTTGCATGTTTACTTTCTTTTCTTGTAATGCTCCCGGCAGATGGGCTGGATTTTTCTGTGGCAGGGAGAGGGCTTGCCAGCGTCATTTACCTGGGCGTTTTCGCAACTACCATAGCTTTTTTTCTCCAGACAATGGCTCAGAAATATACCACCGAAACAAAGGCGGCTGTTATTTTGTCCATGGAATCAGTATTTGGAACGCTGTTCTCTATTTTGATCGTTGGGGAGAAGATAACGGTTAGAATGGTCGCCGGCTGCATGATAATACTGGCGGCGGTTATCTTTGGGGAAACAAAGCCGGACTTCATCAAGAAGAGATATGCTGAAGAAATAAAGGAATTGTAAAGGAGCAGTCAGGGGGATATCAATGGCAACGATAAAGGATATTGCAGAGATAGCGGGAGTATCGATTTCAACCGTATCAAGGGTATTAAATTATGATGAGACATTAAATGTTCCTGATGAAACAAAACAAAAGGTTTTTGAAGCAGCAGATGAATTGGATTATATCGTAAAGGAAAAGAAAAAACGGAAGAAAAAGCTGAATATCGGCGTATATTACAGTTATTCCTATGAAGAGGAGCTGGTGGACACCTATTATCTGTATGTCAGGGTGGCTATTGAGAAAAAAATCGCTCTTGAAAACCAGAAGCGCAGGATTGTTACGGCAGAGGATACAGAGGAAAGCTTAAAAAATGTAGATGGCATCATTTGTCTTGGAACCTTTAACAGGCAGATGCTGAAAAAAATTGAGGGTTTTCGAAGGCCAGTGGTATTTGTAGACAGCTCTCCCGATGAATCCAGATTTGATTCGGTTGTCATAAATTTTGAAAGGGCGACAAAAAAGGTTCTGGATTATTTATGCGCCATGGAGCACAAAAAAATTGCTTTTATCGGAGGCTCTGAAACCGATGCACAGGGAAACAGTGTTGATGATATGAGAAAAAGGGTTTATGAGCGTTACATGAAGGAGCTGGGGCTTTTCCGGGAGGAATACATGAAGATCGGAGAGTATAACCCAA
Source organism: Bacillota bacterium (assembly GCA_023398855.1). Classification (GTDB taxonomy): domain Bacteria; phylum Bacillota; class Clostridia; order Lachnospirales; family Lachnospiraceae; genus Lacrimispora. The sequence continues at coordinate 4,026 of JAEWRS010000427.1, read as the reverse complement.
AATACGGATATGTTCTGCTGAAAGAGCTTTTATCCCTTCAAGAGCCTCCGACGGCTGTTTTTGTTGCAAATGATTCCCTTGCGGTGGGCTGCTATAAAGCGGCCAATGAGCTGGGGTTAAACATCCCAGGTGATGTGAGCATCGTAGGATTTAATGACCTTGCAACAACAAAATATATGGTTCCGCCTCTTACAACAGTGCGGTTATATATGGAATTTATGGGAGAGACCGCGGTTTCCCTGATAATGGAGAGAATTGAAACGGAGCGGGAAATCTGCAAAATGGTTACCATACCCACAAAATTGATAGAAAGAGAAAGCTGTAAGCCGCCTAAGGAAGTATTAGAACTGCCTGCAGACTGCCTGTAATAAAAAAGAATAATGGAGGCAGGAAGATGAAAATAAAAATTTTATTGGATAATCATACGTTAATCGATCAATATTATTATGGGTAACCTGCCATTGCGTATCGCTTCAAGCAAAAGCAGAAATGATGAAATGTATCGAAATAAAGGAAGTCGGTGTGGGACTGAGTATTGAACTGTAGTGTTTCCTGGTTGACTGTATATAGAAGAAGATCAATAAGAAGAGAGAGTACAGGGAAACAGGATCATAAAAGGAGAAAACGATGAACGAACATACACGCTTGCATTGTGAACTTTTTATCGAAAACAAGGAACGAATTAAATCAGTATTTAGCTGGGACAGCGGGCTGATCCATCTGGCCTGCTCCTTAATCTACACTGCAAGAGATAAAAAAGTTGATGAAAGCACGCTGGAATTCTGCAAGGAACTATTAAAGCAGAAGGTTGGCGTGTTTTCCAACTTTCGCAGCACAGCGAGATCACCGGTTGCTTCTTTGCTGGCGGTCAGCGGCAGCCCGGAGCGCACACTGGACCATGGCCTGGAGGTATATGGACTGCTTAAGAAAGATTTCTGGGGTTCAGCTTATCTTCCGATGGCAGCAATGATCATTGCTCAGATGGGAAATCAAAATGAGTATGAGCGAATTGCTGACCGTACCAGAATTCTTTACGAAAGAATGAAATCAGAGCATCCGTTCCTGACTTCAGGAGAAGACAGTGCGCTGTGTGCATTAATGGCACGATCGGATAAAACGGATGACCAACTGATTCAGGCTGCAGAAACCTGCTACAGAACGCTGAAACCACATTTCTTTTCGGGCAATGCAGTTCAGACCTTAAGCCACATACTTGCATTGAGTGATGGCAGTGCTGAGGAAAAATGTGAACAAACGTTGCTTCTTTTTCATAAGCTGAAAGCCGCAGGCCATAAATTTGGAACCGAGCAAGAGCTTCCCACATTGGGGATTCTTGCCATGACAGATGGGGATTCCGATGAAATCATCCGTGAAATGATTGAAATCAATACATGGCTGTCAGACCAGAGCGGATTTGGATTTTTCAGCAGCATTAGCCCAAAACAACGCTTGATGTATGCGGGAATACTTGCCCAAAAGGACTTTGCGCAAAATGGAACCATAGAAACAGTGGCAGTCAACAGCACAATTTCTTTGATGCTGGCACAGGATGCCGCTATATGTGCGGCTGTCGCAGCAAGCGCGGCGGCAAATAATGCGGCGAACAGCTAATTAGCAAGCACTTGATTCTGATTTTTTTCTGCCGGCCAATCGATCACCAGACGATCTGATTGGCCGGCACTTTTTTAATAAAATAATGCAGTGATTTACCTGTTTTTTCCTCTGTCAGAATATCAATCATGATCAGCAGTAGAAATAAAAGAGATTTTCTCTTGACATGATACAAATAATAAATTACAATGAGTACACACTCATTGAGTTGGAGGTCATTAATTGGTACCAAAAAGACAGTTGCAAAAAGAAAATACCCGGAAAAAGATTATGGAAACAGCTTATCAGGTTTATTCTGAACAGGGCTTTTCCGCCACAACGGCTGTTATTGCAAAGGAAGCCGGTGTATCCCATGGCACAATATTCGTACATTTTGCATCATTGGATGAATTGCTGTGCAGCCTGATACAGGATTTTGGTGATGCTTTGGGAGAAGAAATACACCGGTCAGCAGAAACAGCAGATAATTTGGAGGAGCTGCTAAAAGCTCATTTAGATGTTTTGGCCCGGCACGAAAGGTTTTATACCCGGTTGATTGCTGAAAGGAGTTTATTGCCAGAGGAAGCAAGATTCACATTTTCCAATATCCAGTCCATTGTTGCCTACCACTTTAACAAGGTATTTGAGAGGGAGAGCGATGGGATAAAGGCACTGCCGGTACACCTGCTGTTTAATACGTGGATGGCATTGATTCATTACTACCTACTAAACAAAGATTTGTTTTCGCCTGATTCGCCGCTTATAGAACGGCATGGCTCAGAGCTTACGAAAACTTTTTTAGAACTGATTAAAAAGTAAACAGGAGGAAATAAGATGAAGGTTTGTATTGCCTGCGGTATGCCGATGAATGAGGATGCTGAATTTGCCTGTGGTGACACGAGGAAGAACTATTGTGTGCACTGTGCCCGCCCTGACGGCTCCATGCAGTCGTTTGAAGAAAAGAAGGAAGGTACGATCAACTTTATCATCAAGACCCAGGGATTAGATGAAAAGGCCGCGGTACAAATGGCTGAAAGCAGTATGAAAAGGCTTCCGGCATGGAAAGAATATTTTGACTGATTCAAGAGAGGAGGTGATGAGATGAAGGTTAGTCCATCGTTTCAAATTTTTGCAAAAGAGGTTCCTGAGGTGCAGACGGCCTGGATGGAAATGGTACAAAAACTGGACAATGCAAGCGCACTGGATAAAAAGACGAAAGAGCTTGCTTATCTTGCGGTGATGGCTGCAGTGGGTCTTGAAAGCGGATTGCCGTTTCATGTTAAAATGGCAAAATCCAAAGGTTCCACAAGAGAAGAAATTATTAGCAGTATCCTGGTAGGATTACCAGCTGTTGGGAATGGAGTTGTTAAATCCCTGCCAATCGCTTTGGAGGCATTTGATGAGGAACATTCTCTTAAAAAAGGATGATAATGTGAAAAATAATTTGACAGTAACCAGCCCTGCTTTTGAAAACGAAGCCGTAATACCCATTCAATACACCGGGCGCCGAAGCCGCCCTTTCATTGGTCCCATCGCTATCAATTTAATGTATATGCGCTTGATTGCCTGTTGGACCTGCCAGGCAGCGCCAGAAAGAGGGATGTGCTGACAGCTATGGAAGGGCATATATTACAAGAAGGCTGTTTGGTTGGAAAATTTCGTTAATCTGTAATAAGGTTTCCTTATCCCATGATTGCCCGGATAGCATTTATGTCATATGCTCAGAAACTTAAAATCACTGTCTTGACAATATGACGGATAAATGGTATATTGAGAACAAGTAAATAGTGAGTGTTACTGATTCGATCAGGCATCATCAAGTACAGATATCCCCATAATAAGGATATTAGTATTTGGTGATTTTTTTTACCGTTTTTTAATTTAGTGTTATCTGAAACGGATTTGCAGGAAAAGATTTAACGAGAAGGGAGGTGTTATATGTTCGAATTTGTTAAATCACTGAATAATAACATTGTTCTTGCTTACGACGACAACCATAACGAAGTCGTTCTATTTGGAACCGGGATCGGATTCAGCCGTAAGAAAGGGGATATGGTTGAAGAATCCTCCGTCACTAAGCTTTTCATCAATGACAGCAACAAACGTCTGGCCCCCATGATTCAGAATCTGTCAGAGGACATTGTTTCTGCCACAGAAGAAATCGTCCAATACGGCTCCAGGGTATTGGAAAAACAGCTTCATGCCTCTATTTTGATTGTTCTGGCCGATCATTTGTATTTTGCAATGGAGCGGGCAAAGAAAAGTCAGAATGTGGACAATCCCCTGCAATGGGAGGTTCCCCATTTATATCCAAAGGAATATGAAATCGGAGTAAAGGGGGTGAAATTAATTGAGGAACGGCTTCAGATAAAATTGCCGCCTCAGGAGGCATCCTTTATTGCCCTTCATTTTGTAAATGCGCAATTTGAGAGCCAG
>JAEWRS010000409.1 GCA_023398855.1 Bacillota bacterium | reverse complement strand
GAAGAAGGACTTATCTGAGTGCAACCATTAATAGCAAGGAGGAAAGCTTTATGTATGATTTGAAAGCATTATATGAAGCAAATACCGTGGAAGAAGCGGTAAAGCTTCGTTTGGAACATCCTGAAGCCCAGATTATTGCAGGGGGAAGTGATGTTTTGATACAGATGCGTGAAGGAAAACGTGCCGGAAAGGAGTTGATCAGCATTTATATGATCAATGAAATGAGGGGTGTGACGTTGGATGAGGAAGGAGCTGTCCGCATAGGCTCTCTCACCAGCTTTTCTCATATTACCAAGGACCCCATTATTCAAAAATACATCAACGTTCTTGGTGAAGCGGTGGATATGGTGGGCGGCCCACAGATCAGAAACATCGCTACAATCGGAGGAAATACCTGTAACGGCGTTACTTCCGCGGACTCGGCTTCCACTCTTTTTGCATGGGATGCCATCATTGAGCTGACAGGTCCTGAAGGTGTCCGCCGGATTCCTATCAGCGATTTCTATATTAAGGCAGGAACCGTGGATATCAGAGAGGGAGAGCTTCAGACCGCGGTGATCATTCCAAAGAAAAGCCTTGAGGGCTACAAAGGCCATTACATCAAATATGCCAATAGAAATGCCATGGATATTGCTACCACAGGCTGCTCTGTCAATATTAAGCTGTCAGAGGATAAAAAGACTGTGGAGGATGTGCGAATTGCATATGGAGTGGCAGGCCCTATTCCAGTGCGCACGAGAAGTGCGGAGAACCTGGCAAAGGGACAGCCGGTGTCAAAAGAACTGGCAGAGGCTTTTGGAAAAGAAGTCCTTGCAGACATCAATCCCAGAGACAGCTGGCGTGCATCAAAGGATTTCCGTAAGCACATTGCTGTGGAAATGGCAACCCGCTGCTTCATAGATTCAGTGAAACTTTCAGGAGGTGAGGTCTAATGCCGGTACAATATAAGTTGGTAAAATGTACCATCAATGGAAAATACACGGAGACTATGGTGGATGTACGGGCATCCCTGACCGATATGTTAAGGGATGATTACCGGCTGACTTCCGTAAAAAAAGGCTGTGAGGTAGGAGAGTGCGGAGCCTGTAATGTAATCATAGACCATGAGTGTTTCAATTCCTGTATTTATCTGGCCGTATGGGCAGAAGGAAAAGAAATCACAACCCTGGAAAGCCTGATGGGTCCAAATGGAGAGCTTTCCGACATTCAGCAGGCATTTATAGACGAGGCAGCAGTCCAGTGCGGATTCTGTACGCCGGGATTTATTATGTCAGCGGTGGAAATCCTGGAAAGCGGAAAAGAATATACAAGAGATGAACTGAGAAAGCTGATGTCTGGCCATTTATGCCGGTGCACGGGCTATGAGAATATCTTAAATGCGGTGGAGAAAACCATGCTCCGCAGATTGGGAAAGCTGTCTTCCTGACTGCATCTTTAAACAAACAAAAACACAGGGTCAGAACAACGTAGCAGTTGTCTGGCCTTGTGTTTTTATTTGGTTAAAGATTAAATGAATCTTTTTCACTAATTAAGAAATACAATTCCCAGGTTTAAATATGCGGCAAAGGTCACACAAAGCAGGTAAGGGATTTGAAGAACAGCGGCATCGGGACTGACAGACCAGAAGGCCGCTATCATTTTCAGAATAAAATACCAAAGAAAAAGGAGAACCAAAAAGGCCATGAGATAATTATTTAAGCGAAAAAATACCAGGTTCCAGAGAAAATTCAGCAGCAGCTGGATTCCATATAACCTAAGAGACTGGTTTTTCCTGCGTGAGGGAGAGGAAGCAGCCAAATATGATCCGATGCCCATGAGGAGATACAAAACTGTCCATATGATTGGAAGCAGCCAGGCAGGAGGAGAAAAGGCAGGATGATTCAGGTTTTTGTATATGGACAAGCCGTTCCTCGTCAAAAATCCGGCCAAAGCCCCGACCACTACGGGAAAAGCAATATAAGCAGTACGTATCTTCCTGTTTCTGTCCATATGAATTCTCCAGTGTTGCATTTGATACTATCTTATTCAGAGAGAGGGGGGAATATCCGTGCGCCTTCTGAATTCCCTGGGAGTCATACCGAATTTTTCCTTAAAGATCCGGTTAAAATAAGACAGATTATTAAAACCGGTATCCCCTGCGATGGTAAGGACTAAATCCTCGGAGGTGAGGAGCAGCCTGGAGGCCATTGTCAGGCGGTAATCATTTAAATAGGCGGTAAAGGGCAGTCCCATGGTTTTTTTAAAGAATTTCATAAAGTGAGACTGGCTCACGCCACAGGCCCGGGATATTTCTTCTATGGAAAGGGATTCGCTGTAATGCTGTTCCATATATTTAAGAATCTGCCGTGTCCGCTCCAATTCCTTTGGAGGGCGGGAGAGAATGGGGAGAGATGCTTCCTCAATACTCCAGAGGAGGTAGAACAGTTGGAACAACTTGCCCTTGATCAGCAATTCATAGCCTTCGGGAAATGTTTCCCGGATCTTGTCGATATCATCCAGGCAGGAAGCGATCCCGTTGTAGCAGGGGAGGCTTTTGTTCATGAGTACCGGAAGGTTCTTCCTGCCGCGTATGATGGGAGAGAAGTAAATTTCCCAGCAGATATCCGGCTGTCTGGAGCCTAACAGGCTTAAGTTAAAAATAATGTTTTCGTACTCCATGGTTTCCAGCTTCCATTGTTCGATGGTATGGAGCTTTCCTGGGCAGACCAGGATCATATCTCCGGCCTGGACCTTATAAGGGACAAAGTCCACTGACACCTGCCCGGTTCCTTTTTTGATGTAGATGATTTCCATTTCATCGTGCCAGTGAAGGGGAACCTTGTTAAAATCCAGGGGTATGGTGCAGGGATAAGTCAGGTAAGGAAAGCCGGAAGGGTCCTGCTCCCGTTTTTCCTGATAGTTTTCGTACTGTATAATATTCATAGAACTCCTGTTTTTCGTGGTATTTCAGTAGTTAATGATAGTATTGTACCATAATGGGCTATAATGCTGCAAGATAAACGTTTCCAGGAACTTTATAATACTAGGGTAAGGTGAAAGAAAACAGAAAAAGGAGTGGTTCCCATGAATTTTGAACAACAAATTTTTGAATTATACAATAAGCCGGTGGGTCAGTGTTCCAATGGGGAAATTTATACTGCACTGCAAAAGATCGTGAAGGTGGAAGGAGAAAAAAGGCGCCTGGAGGAAGAAAAGAAGAAGGTGTATTACTTATCAGCGGAATTCCTTATAGGAAAACTGCTTTCCAATAACCTGATCAATCTTGGGATTTATGATGAAGTATCCAGGGTTCTTGCTGAAAATGGCAGAGACATTTGTGAGATTGAGGAAATTGAGCCTGAGCCTTCTCTTGGAAATGGCGGTCTGGGACGCCTGGCTGCCTGTTTTCTGGATTCCATGGCAACACTTGGATTAAATGGAGACGGCATTGGCCTTAATTATCATTTTGGATTATTTAAACAGACCTTTAAGGACCATCTTCAGGCAGAAAACCCTAATCCCTGGATCGAGCAGTATACATGGCTTAACATGACAGAAGTCACTTATCCGGTTACCTTTGGCAGTCTGACCGTCCGTTCCAGAATGTATGACATAGGAGTGACCGGTTATCAGGGGCGTACCAATAAGCTTCATTTGTTTGATCTGGAGACGGTTGATGAGGGTCTGGTAGAAAATGGTATATCCTTTGACAAAGATGACGTTAAAAAGAATCTGACCTTGTTCCTCTATCCCGATGACAGCGATGAAGCCGGCAGGAAGCTGCGCATTTACCAGCAATATTTCATGGTTAGCAGTGCTGCACAGTATATCCTTGATGAGTGTGTGAAAAAGGGCTGTAAGCTATATGATTTGCCGGATTATGCGGTGATCCAGATTAATGATACCCACCCCTCCATGGTAATCCCGGAGCTGATCCGTCTGCTTACTTTACGGGGGATTCCTTTTGAAAAGGCAGTAGAAATTATAAGCAGAACCTGTGCCTACACCAATCACACCATCCTAGCCGAAGCCCTTGAAACGTGGCCAATGGAGTATTTGGAGGAGGCTGTTCCTCAGCTGGTGCCTGTGATAGAGAAGCTGGATAAAAAAGTGCGCAGGGCATATATGGATCCAGCTGTGGCGATCATTGATGAGAAGGATATGGTTCACATGGCCCACATGGATATCCACTACGGTTTCAGTGTCAATGGGGTGGCTTATCTCCATACAGAGATACTGAAAAAAAGCGAATTAAAGAATTTTTACGATATTTACCCGGAAAAGTTTTCCAATAAAACCAACGGGATCACCTTCCGAAGGTGGCTTCTCCATTGCAATCCCCTTTTATCAGAACTTATTACCTCCAGGATTGGAGATGGTTATAAGAAAGATGCAATGGAACTGGAAAAGCTGGCTGCCTTTGATGACGAAGAGACTCTAAAAGCTATTCTGGCTATAAAAAAACAAAATAAGACCGCATGTAAGGAATATCTCATGTTAACACAGGGAACAGACATTGATGAAAATTCCATTTATGATATTCAGATCAAGCGCCTTCATGAGTATAAGAGACAGCAGATGAATGCTCTCTATGTAATACACAAGTATCTGGAGATAAAGAAAGGAAATCTGCCTTTTAAGCCGGTCACCGTGATCTTTGGAGCAAAGGCAGCTCCTGCCTATGTGATTGCAAAGGATATTATTCACTTAATCTTGTGCCTTCAGGAGCTGGTGAATAAGGATCCTGAAGTAAGTCCTTATCTTAAGGTGGTAATGGTAGAAAACTATAACGTGACCAAGGCGGAAAAGCTGATTCCTGCCTGTGATATTTCCCAACAGATTTCTCTTGCATCTAAGGAGGCCAGTGGAACCGGCAATATGAAATTTATGTTAAACGGAGCAGTGACTCTTGGAACCATGGATGGAGCCAATGTTGAGATTGCAGAGCTGGTGGGAAAGGACAATATTTATATTTTCGGAGAATCCAGTGAACAAGTAATTAAACATTACAAAAAGGCTGATTATGTTGCCAGGGAGTATTATAAAAAGGAGGCACAAATCCGCGAAGTTCTGGATTTTATAGTGGGAGCGGAGATGACCGCGATCGGACATAAGGAGAATCTGACACGGCTTTATGATGAAATTCTGAGAAAAGACTGGTTCATGACTCTCCTGGATTACAAGGCTTATGAGGAGGCCAGGGAAAAGATTTACAACGATTATGAGGATTCTTTCGCATGGGCAAAAAAGATGCTGATCAATATCAGCAAGGCTGGATATTTCTCCTCGGACCGTACGATTGGGGAATACAACCGGGATATCTGGAGGCTGTAATTAAGCGCCTGCTGAACAATAAAAAACCCTTCTGCTTTAAGCCTTAGCTTGGAGCAGAAGGGTTTTTGCTAAAATCCGCTAAAATGGAACGGAACGGATTTTACAGTTATCGTGTCAGATGTCACATTAAGCATCCTGCATAGCAGCTTTTGCCTTTTCTTTATCTTCTTTAGACATTGGAAAACAAAGGCTTGCGGCGATTGATACGATACAGCACACGGCTGCCGGTGCACCCATTAATGGAGAAACGGCTTGTAACAATGGCTGAATGAACGCAGGGAATGTATCTATCGCAAGGCTCATGTGGGTAAGTCCGATTCCAAATGCAAGTGTAATGCCGATAATAGTTACGTTTCTCTCAGAGAAACCAGCTTTGGCAATCATCTTAATACCGTTTAATGTGATCATAGCAAATACAGAAATAATGGCGCCTCCCAATACTGCATCCGGGATAGTCTGGAAAAGTGCTGCAAGCTTTGGAATGAGTCCGCACAGAGCCAGGAATATAGCTCCTACGGCAACGCACCATTTATTTACAATTTTAGTCATAGAGATAATACCTGCGTTCTGGCCAAATGCAGTATTTGGCAGTGCATTAAATATAGCAGCTAATATTGATCCACCCGCATCTGCCAGGATTGCACCAGAGGTTTCCTCTGCGGTAGGTTCCCTGTCAAAGGCTGCAATGGTAATACCGCCGGTATTACCGATGGTTTCCAAACCGGATATAATATAAAAAAGTGCGAAGTTTAAGATTCCGGCAATGGAGAATTTCAGACCGAAATAAAACGGTACTGGTACGGAAACTACTTTAGCGGCAGTAATCGGTGCAAAGTTCACCATCCCTAAGGCAGCAGCTACCACATATCCTATAGCTAATCCCAAAAGCAGGGCCGAGTTTTTCACAATACCCTTGCCGTATTTTTGGAGCAATAATACAAGAACAAATACAAATAATGCCACGCTTACATTTTTTACGGAACCTAATATGCCGGTAAATTGATACTTGGCCGGATTCTCATTATATGCAGCTAAATTCGCAGCAGCATTTGATCCTCCGTTGAAGTATCTTGCACCTGCGCTTAATAAGTTTAATCCAATTGCAATAAGAGTGGTTCCCACCACGATAGGTGAAAACAGATCGGAAAGCTTCTTATAGAAGAAACCCATCAATACCTCAACAATACCGCCTACCATGGAGCAGCCGAGAACTAACGCGTATATATCGCGGGGATCGGTCAGTCCCATGGAAGGAGCAACTTGAGTGGCAACAATGGAAGCAACTGAAACAAATGCAAACGATGTCCCCATGACAATGGGTAGATTCGCTCCGATACGGAAGCCCTTCCCGAGCTTGAGTGGATACAGCTGAAACAAGGTGGTTACACCGGATACAACCATGGCTGACGATAACATAACCGTCTTATCCGCAGGTTCCAGACCGCAGATACTGGCAATGATGAGTATTGGGGCTAAGTTGCCCGTGAACATGGCCAGTATGTGCTGCAGCCCCAGTGGAAATGCAGTTTTAAAGCTTGGTCTGCCTTCCAATTGATAGATTAATTCTTTGTCGTTTTGCTTACCCATAGATAATCCCTCTCTTTATTGTGATTTTCAAAGCCAAAGAGGGAGTGTCTAGAGTTAACTTGGAC
>JAEWRS010000375.1 GCA_023398855.1 Bacillota bacterium | reverse complement strand
CCATGCAGCGTCAATGTTCTGGGATTTTGGATTAATGCACAGATGATCTCCATAGCCTCCCTGAGTGTAATTTCTCTGTCCTTTTTCCACCACAGGATAAGGGGCGAATGCAGTCTTAAAGTCATGAGGATAACTAGCCTGGTCCTTAACGCTTCTTACAATCCACGGCCCCACCGTCATGGCAGATTTTCCTGTCAGGAACATGCTTTCCTGGGACAGCTTCTGGGTTACGGAATCCGTATGGGTAGGAGATGTTTTATCCACATTCATCATGTTATTGATCAGTTCAACTGATTTAAGCACTACCGGTTCGTCAAAACTGGTTTCCTTGTCATTTTTATACAAAGGATCTCCACCGTTGGTCTGAGCAACCAGATAAGTGAAAAGATAGGTCAGATCCTGCTGGGGATTCCAGAACATACCATAGACCTTATCCTGACCCTCTCCATGAGTAAGCTTTTTGGCAATCTCCCGGAATTCCTCAAAGGTCCACTCTGTAGGAATTTTGATCCCTGCCGCATCAAACATGTCTTGATTTAATACAATGCCGTATTGGTCCAGCTTTGTGGGAACGGAAAAAGGCTTTCCGTTAATGTAATACGATTCAGCCAGAGAACCGAAATTCTTTGTCAGTTGAAAATCATCCCGGGCGATGAGTTCTGAAAGGTCCAGAGCCATGTTTCCCTCCGCCCTCTTTGTCAGGGAATCGGTACTGTAGGTCATATAAAGATCCACACCATCTCCTGAAAGAAGATTGGTTTCCAGTTTTAAATTACCAGTATCATCATTTACAAACCGCTCGTACTCAACCTGAATACCTTTATCCTTGTAGAGCTGGTTAAAATTATCGCAAACCGCCTGAGGCCCTGCTTCCGCGGGAACTCCTCCCCACATGCGTAAAACCACGGGTTCCCCGTTACTTGTCTTTGACTCCTCTGTTTTTGCTCCCTCTGTTTTTGCAGCCACTGCCGATGTGGTGGACTGCTCCGTTTTTTTCCCGTTCTGGCAGCCGGCCAACACGGACATTGCCATAAGAGATGCCATACCAAGTGCCCCTAATTTTTTCCACTTTCTCATGATACCTTCCTCCAATAGTTTTTTATTTCGTTCAGTCTGCTTAAACAGAACGGCATGCCTGAACCATAACAACTGCCTATACTATAGCAAAAACAGCAGGCTAGTGATATCTCTGTGCCTGCTGTCTTTCTTCCAATTTTTACGATTTCCGGCTTTCTTGATTCTTCTTTTTTGTCAAAGCTCTAAAATCCTGCTGTTTTTCTTTCAGATCCTGCTATTTTCCTCTGCCTTTTTCAATCGTGCCTGACGGTATTCCAATGGGGACTGGCCCATACTTTTTTTAAACTGGGTACTGAAATAATTGGGATTTACAATTCCAACCTCATCGGCAATTTCATTGACCTTTAAATCACTGCTTTCCAGCAAATATCTGGCATGCTCCATTCTCACCCGGTATACATATTCCAAAAAGCTGATCCCTTCTTCCTTTTTAAATACATGGGAAAAATAACTGCCGCTCATATTCACCATGGCCGCAATGTCAGCAACCTGCAATTCTTCCCTCATATGGCTTCTGACAAAACTTTTTGCTTCAGCCACCTCTTTTCTCAATATCCTGCCGCTGTTTGATTCATACTCCTTTTTGTACTGTTCCACCAGTTCCAAAACAGACCGCCTTATTTTTTCCAGATACGTATAATCGCTGATAGCGCTTTCCATATTGATTCCATTGTTATCTAAAAACATGTCAATATCCGATTTGCTTCGGGCAAAGGAGGAGGCCAGGGCCCCGTAGGTCTTTCTTAATAAATAGCGGATTTCTTCTGGCTCCCATCGGCTTTTTTCTTTTAAAAATTCAAAATACCTTACCATGAATTGATTGATTCCGTAAAAATCATGTTCCGCTGCCAGGCACTCTATCACCGAGCTATGAAACTCAGGGGGCAAGACAGCGCCTTCCATAATTGTTTTCTTATATGTGTGAAGCTTCCCTGGTCCGGAAAAGAAACGCATGCTCAGCGTATCCCGGTTCTGGGCAATGGCAGATTTCAGCTCATGGATTCCCTTGCACGGGCTGCTCAATGCTCCGCTCACCTCCAGGCCATAATACTGCCTGGCGCAGTTGGCAAAGATGCCGAACTCCTTTTCCATTTCAGCGAAAAAACCTTGATCCTCCTGCTCCTCTTCCCTGTTTACAGCCACAGCAAAATCATATTCCCCATAATGAAACACCTCGGCCCTGTGATGGCGTCTGAACAACTCATCAAGGATATTATCCATGGTAAATATCAGAAGCTCTAAATCCATAAAATCTCCTTTTTTTCTTACCACCTTAAAATTATCAATGGTAACGGAGAGAATGGAGAATGTCTCGTCAAAGCTTATGGAAAGGGGCAGCTTTTTAAGCTCTTCCAAATATTTATTCAAAAAGGTCTCTGAGTTTAAAATCCGTTTAAACAGTCCCTTTTTTATTACTTCCAGATTTCTTACTGCCAGTGAGGGAGGGGCCTGGGCTGTTTCTGCCCCTTTCCCCTGGGAAACAGCCTCGTCCATGATTTTCAAAAGCTCATCCGGTTTTACCGTCAATTTAAAAACATAATCAAATGCCCCCATTTTCATGGCACTTCTTACATTTTCAAAATCATTATAGCTGCTTAAGACAATAAATTGGATATGAGGATACTTTTCCCTGCACTCAGAGATCAGTCCAAATCCATCCATGGGGTTCATCTTAAGATCAGTGAGAACAATGTCAGGCAGGTACTGCCCGATCTTTTGAAGAGCCTCTTCCCCATCTGATGCGTCACAGACGATCTGATATCCATAGTTTTCCCATTTGATCAATGACTGGATTCCCAGGCGCACCAAAACCTCATCATCCACAATCATTACCCTCTTCATCCCCTGATTTCTCCTCTCTGATTACCGGAAGAATGAACAATACTACCGTCCCCCGGGTTTTAGGACTTTCTATGGTCAGCCCATACTCATTTCCAAATGTAATCCGGATATACTCGTCCACATTTTTGATTCCAATGCCGGTCAGTTTACTCTCCTTGACCCTGCCCTTTCTGGAGGCCTCAAACTGCCTGATAACATTGGGAGAAATTCCCACTCCATCATCCTCTACATAGATGTTCAGACTGCCATCCTCCGTGAATCCGTAAATCCGGATCAGGATCTCTTCCCTTTCCTTGTCATATCCATGGATAATGGCATTTTCCACTATGGGCTGAAGGATAAATTTTGCTGTTTTTAAATTCATAATATCTTCTTCAAGATCAATTTCCAGCCTGCAGTGATTTCCGTACCGGCAGTTCTGGATATAAAGATAGTTTCTGATATTCTCCACCTCTTCCGCCACCGTTACCAGACAGTTTTCCCTGCTCATACTGTATTTTAATATATGGGCTAGTGCATCAATGCCGTCAACAATATTATCCGCTCCCCTGATGATTGCCATCCAGCGTATGGTTGAAAGGGTATTAAACAGAAAATGGGGATTCAACTGTGCACGCAGGGATTCATACCGGTACTTTTCCTTAACCTCATGTTCATTCTTAAGCTGTCCGAACAAACCGCTGATATTCACAGACATTTGCCGAAAAGAGCGGTTCAACCGGCCGATCTCATCGGTTCTTTCCATATCAATATCCTTTAAATCCATATCCAGCGTATAATTTTCCATCTGCCCGCTGAGGGTGACAATAGGTTTTACCAGCATTCTGATGGATAAATACAAAATCAGTACCAGTACACATATAACAATCAGGAGGATCACGTTCATCCGGAATCCGATCATTTCCATCTGGTTGGTCACTTCCTGATAATTGGTAAAGTGGAAGACCTTCATCTGCTGTTCATTAAACACCCACGGTTTTGGTATGGTGTAATAGCTGATAAGAAAATTCCCCCCTTCTGTCTGATACCGTAAGTTCCCGCTCTTTTGCTCCCTCGTCTCCTGGTACAGGTTCTTTAAATCCTCCCCGCGGACAAGCCCCTTTGTGTCATTTTGCAAAAGCACGGTTCCTTCTCCCACACACACATAGGCGATGTCACCGGCATAAGCGTATTCCATTAAAAGATCACTGAATTTTTTCTGATCAATACTGATTATAAGAGTACCAATGACATTCCCCGCGGTATAATCTTTAAGAAGAGACTTAGCCAGAGAAATATACGTCTGGTCCTTTTGTTCACCAATGATATAGGCCGGATTAAACATGGACCAAACAATGTGCCCATTGTTCTCCCTGCTCTTTTTTACCCAATCCTGGTCCAGAAGAAATAAATAATCCTGATAATTCATGCTCCAGTTGGAATAGATCCTTTCGTAATCGTCAAACAGAAGAATCTTCATGTCCTGAACAAAATCAAATCCGCTGGCAATGCTTAACTTATGTACCATCTGGTCAAAGTACTTGGTATTTTCATATTGGGAAATATTGGGATCGGTTATGCGCCTTTGCAGCTCCTCGTCATACACAAACACATTGGTCAGAGCAGCAATGTTCTGTAAATTATCGCAGATATTCCGTTCTCCCCTTGAAATGTTCTGTATGATTTTTTCACTGAGCTTATCCTGGATAAAATGCTCCATGCTGACCCGTACGTAAATACAGACCCCTGCCAAAGGCATTACTACGCACAGCAGAAGGAGAATAAACATCCGAACTGATAATTTAGAAGACTTTTTCATCCCTGCTCCTCTTTTGTTATTCTCTTCACAAAGCCACAAGCAGCAATCCGCTGGCTTAGAAGGGTCATCCAACTGCCGACTGAAATTGCTGCTCCGGCTTTTTTATTAATCAATTAATATCATCCCGCCCTTGCGGCTAAATCCAGTCTCCCACAGCTCAGGAAAAGACAGCCAGTGAGATTCCCCATAGGTGGCAATTTTTACATAAAATTCATTTTCAAATTCCTCATACCCCACAAGCATGAACCAGTGCCAGACCAGATCTTTAAAATTAACATTCTTATGCTTCAGCATGAGAACCGGAATTGGAACTCCTCGATCAATCTGACTGATTATTTTCCCGGCAGCATCCAATACCGGAGTATCTCCAGGGCAGCCGGTCAGCTTGATTTCCTCCTCACCAACAGCCTTTAAATATTGATCAAACCCTTCTATCAATGCATCCAGTGTATCAATTCCATGCATACGAGGGCTGAGATATGGTTTCATCACCTTTGAAAACTTGATATAATCTTTTCTGTCAAGCTGACGGATATCATAAGGATACAAGTGGGTTTTATTGTTATGAAGTGCCATATTAATGCAGGAATCACATGCAACGGCTGCTCCACAGCCACCCAAATACATCATAGGATCCTTGAACCAGCTTTGGTTGCCGCCAAATGAACTTTCTATATTAAAATAGGGTAATTCTTTTTTCATATTTTTCCTCCTTGCTGTATTACTACTTTAGGAGCATTATAGTACCATTCTTGGGTTTCGTAAAGAAAAATAGTTCTACCTGGTTATGGACGGTTCTATTTGCAGCTGATCAGCAACACAAATAATAGGATATATTAATTTATGTGAAATGAGATATCAATGTGTTACCCTCAAATAGCATAAGAATGCTCTAATTCCTTCTGATATGATGCGAAAAGTATAGGACTGCAAAATTCTCAATAAATTTTCTGGAATTAAAACAAGGAGCGTCACAAATTGTGGCGCTCCTACAAGAAAATAGTATAATATCCCAACTGGCAGGACCTGTTGTCCATATGGAAATGGATATATTTGTACACTTTTTACCATCAGCGAAAAAAACTCTATACTGCATACAAAACATATTCCGTGGGGAATATGGTAGATCCATAATAACGTATATAAAAGCTATAGGAGGGATCCACATCATAAATAATGCGGGCCAGCTTCCAGATATCTTTATGATTATGGTATATACTTAAAGCAAGCTTTGGATGGCCTTCCCTGATTTTTTCCAAACACCCTAAAAGGGCTTCCTCTTCTCCACCCTCAATATCCATTTTAATAAAAGTCACGTTTTCATCTATATCATCATCTACTTTTGTAATTGGAACAGCAATGGCACCCTTGTCAGAGAGCTGGCTGACAGAAGATATCTCGTTGGAAGAAAGATACATGGTTCCGTTTTTATTGCTTGCGCCCTTTTTTCTAATAACTACATGATCAATCTGATAGAGCTCCAGGTTTTTTTCTATATATTCTATATTTGCAGGCACTATTTCATAACAGTACATTCTTTTAAAACAGTCTTTTCCGAAAATCCTCGAATAATTTACAACAGTATCTCCTATATATGCCCCGATATCCACAAACACCTCATGTTCATCGCACTTTACAATATCAAGGTCAAAATATTGACTGAATGTTTTTTCGTATATCTGCTCGATTCGTTTCGTATCCAGCATAAGCCAGTAGCAAAGTATATTAACAAGTATTCGTTTTGAACGGTAATCCTTTAAAATTTTATAAAGCCACTCAAAATCCTCCCTGTGCTCAACTAATGCATGGGCCCTGTTTTCTGCCAGCTCAAAATCTCCTTTTTCAGGATAATATGTTCCCCAGAGCTTATGAAGATTAATAAAATTTATGGTGCTGGTATAAAGCCTGATATCCTTAGAACTGAAGTATCTTAAATTCTGTTTGACAGCCTCCGTCATTTCAAAAACATCTCTTTCTTTTATGAAATCCATGAGGCGTTCAAATTCTGTATCGATCTGGTAAGAGTTATATAATAGAGATGAGCCACTAATATTTTCAGGGCTATTACTCATAAAAGGTTCTGTTTGACAGGACATTTTCTTATTGTCCTCCCGTAATTTTCTGTTCCTTTTATCATATGATGATTCAAGAAAAGTTGTGTTTTGTCAATTGGATCTATCTGATTCATCCTCAAAAACAAATTTGGCATTACACCCATAACCATGACAAAAATTTCGTGTGGAAGGCTGTTTCGTCCAGCAATAAGGACAGCATATCCCGTCTTTCTGGCGTGTTTTAAATATGACATCCGGCAGAAAAGACACTGGTTTATTTACATGCTCCACAAGATGATTCTGGTAATCCCTTTGTAAGTCATTTATTTTTTTCCAGTAGGCTTTTTTCTTACTTTCCCTGTTGAATAAAATCTGTTCATATATCATATTCAGAACAATACCGGACGCAACCAACAGGCCTCCGGTCATTGTTGTTTCCGGGTACTCATTCTGTGTAAATACATCAATGGCAATTCCTAAGAATACCTGACCCACAAATGTTAAAAGTGTGAAGCGGAATGCAGAAACTTTAGGAACTATAACATTACACAAATATACAGCAGACACTCCAAACACTCCTCCCAGATAAATCCAGAGATCCGGTAAATGCACCTGACGGATTAACGAAAAACTGCTTTTTCCAAATACAACTGCAAGCACAAATGCAATGGGCAGCCCAATCACGTGGTTGATAAAGGAACTTTGCAGTTCACCTGTGTGCTTCGATAGTTTTGCATTTATTGTTCGCGAAAGAACGATTGTAATTCCCGTGCAAAAAGAAATCAGAACCGCATTTCGTGCAGAAGCCACGGTATGATCCAGCATGACCAATATTCCGGCCAGCGAAAAAACGAGTCCAAATACAGAGGATTTTTTTAAGGAATGCTTTTTCATGCCAAAGAGCCCCAGGCAGTCAATAAACAAGGATGTAATCGTCTGACCTAACAATCCCAGAGCTACAATACTTGTCAAACTGATTTTCCCGTATGCAAAATTATTAAATACCGTGGTCAGGACGCCGACAGCACCTCCCAGATACAGCCACACCGGTAAGTTTTTCTGTATGGCTATTTTTTTCTTTGTCAGCCTGCAAAGTATGTATGCAAATAAAGCTCCTACAACATGAATGACTACTGCTGCCCCAAAAACCCCCCAGATCAGCGTTAGCCTGCCATTGATTGCAACCATTACTGCGATAATCAAGCCACTGAATAACGATAGTATATTATACATAGAATCACCTCCGTAAGGTCATTGTATAATACAAATTGACAATTCCATAGGACATATGTCATACTGATAATATGATTAATTCTATATGATCCGGGAGGAAGGCTTCAATGCAAAGCAGCCGTTTGAAAAAAGAACATATAAAGAAATTAGAAGAATATGGCATCAGTAATATGAATCTCAATGCAGGTTTATGTCAAAGATATAAACCTGGTGAGGCCATCTATCATGAAGGAATGCCAATCTCCTCCCTTTTAATTGTTGTAAAAGGAAGGGCCAAAGTTTGTACTACTGCAAAAAACGGCAAAGATCTGGTTTTGTGCTATTACATTTCCGATGGTATTATGGGTGATATTGAAATGATGACCAATGCAACAACAGCGGCAAGCAGTGTTATGGCCATAACTGAATTTGAATGCATTGCACTGCCCTATAAAAATTACGCCCCGGACTTAAAAAACAATCTTGCTTTTTTAAATAAACTGGGACGGGAACTTTCCAATAAGCTGCTGATCAGTTCAAAAAATTAT
Organism: Bacillota bacterium; assembly: GCA_023398855.1. Taxonomy (GTDB): domain Bacteria; phylum Bacillota; class Clostridia; order Lachnospirales; family Lachnospiraceae; genus Lacrimispora. The sequence goes on along the minus strand of JAEWRS010000375.1, from coordinate 10,582 downwards.
GTCTTCACCGCCCTGCATTCCGGAGAGGAACGTCTATGCTCTTATATTTTAGAGTCATCCCATCATAACGTATTCCGTGACGTGCTGACAGACGTGTCCTCTTCAACTGGAATGAGCTACAGACATATGTTCCGCCTGTTAAACCAGCTTTGTGCTGACAAGATATTAGACAAAAAAGACAATGGCTACCTGATCATTGACCGGGAGGAATTGATTCGAAGATCAGCCGATTCCTTTTAAATGGTGCAGATCAAAAAAACTAGCATTTCTGATCCGCCGCCGCTGATACCTTCAATTGCTTCCCACAAATCAACGTGTTTTTCATTGCTTCCAGTACCAACGGGCCTTTGCCGTTTAGGATATCAATATATGTCAGGGTGTCTTGGATCGCTATGATTCCAATATCTTGTGCATCAACACCTTCCAGATTGGATATCACACCAACAAAATTAGTTGCCCTAAGCTTTTTTTTCTTACCCCCATGAAAACGCAGCTTCATGATCTCTTGATTCATCTGATCATTTTTTGTTTTCCTGGTCAGAGGAGCCTTTTTCATGGTTTCGTCAAAAGAAGTTTTCCGCTCCCGTACATCATCTTTGTTTGGTTTCTTAATTTCCAGGATGTTAAATCCGATCAATTCTTCGATGTCATGCAAATACCTGGTTTGTTTCGGTGTCACAAAGGATATGGCCTTTCCTTGCTGTCCTGCACGTCCTGTCCTCCCTGTACGGTGGACATAATCTTCCCCAGTCAGGGGAATGTCATAGTTAATAACCAGAGAAAGATTGTCTATATCAATACCTCTTGCAGCCAAATCTGTTGCAACTAAATAGCGGTATTCTCCTCTTTTAAACTGCATCATGGAAGATAAGCGGTCCCCCTGTTCCATTCCGCCATGGATTTTATTACAAGAATATCCCGAATCCTTTAGTCGGGTGCATATCATATCCACCCTGTCCTTTGTACTGCAAAAAATGATGCAGCGGTCAGGATTTTCCATAATCGTAACGTCAATAAGCAAATCAAATTTATCCTCCTCATCTGCCATGTAAAGAGAATGATCAATACCAGCTGCCGTAACATCCTCCTCGCTGATATCTATATTGACAGGATCTCTCATATCATGTGATGATATCTGTTTCACTTCCTCGGACATGGTGGCAGAAAACAGCATTGTCAGCCGTTCTTTTGGCAGTTCTTTTATAATTTCCATCACCTGCCCGATAAATCCCATATCCAGCATTCGGTCTGCCTCGTCAATGACTAAATATTTGATCTTATTTAAAGGTAAGGTTCCTTTATTTATGTGATCCAGCACACGGCCTGGTGTACCGATTACTACATGTGTTTTCTGCTTTAATTCTGCTTTTTCTATAGAAATTGGATGTTTTCCATAGACTACTGCTGCTTTTATTCGTTTGTATCTGCCTATATTGGTAAAATCCTCTTTCACCTGAACAGCCAGCTCTCTTGTTGGCGTCAAAACAAGCGCCTGCGGCTTATTTTCAAGCCACTCCGTTAATTCACAAATAGGTATTGCGTATGCGGCAGTCTTTCCGCTGCCGGTTCGTGCTTTGACAACCAAATCCTTATTTTCCAATGCAGCCGGAATAACTCTGGCCTGTACTTCTGTGGGTATATCATAAGCCATCCCGCGAAGCGCCTTTATAATATCGTCACTGATTATGTCATTATGGAACCGTTTCATATACATATCTAAGCCTCTCATTCTTTAATAAAACATACTATATAAAAAGAATATTTTAATTTTTATTAAGTTACATGCTAACTCATTTTACATGAGGATGCCCATCCATGCAATAACAACAGCTCATTTTCTTTTTACAGCCCAGTTGGCCCGTACAATTTTTTTTTAAGGGTTTGCTATTATGACCTGCATTTGTTATGATATAGTCAACAGAAGTTTGCAGCGCCTTCCGGTTCCCGGTGCATGGAAGCTTCTATCAATAAACAGAAATTAAACAGAAGGAAAAATACATGGATAATCAAGATCAAAAGCATCAACGTCGCCCCAGGTATCAGGGCACTCACCCAAAATCGTTTCAAGATAAATATAAGGAACTGCAGCCGGAATTATATGCTGATACAGTGGCAAAAGTCATCCAAAAAGGCAATACCCCTGCCGGCATGCATCGTTCCATATGTGTAAATGAAATATTAGAATTCTTACAAATCACTCCGGGCCAAAAAGGATTGGATGCGACCTTAGGGTATGGCGGACATACATTAGAGATGCTAAAATGCCTTGGGTCTGAGGGGCATTTGTATGCTACTGATGTGGACTCTATTGAATTGCCCAGAACAAAGGCGCGTTTGGAGTGCTTAGGCTATGGTCCGGAAATTTTAACAATCACACAAACAAATTTTTCCAATATTGATCAAATTACAGCTCTGTCAGGACCACTGAATTTTATATTGGCAGATTTAGGCGTATCTTCCATGCAGATTGACAATCCTGAAAGAGGTTTTTCCTTTAAGACAGAGGGACCTTTAGACCTACGCCTTGATCCGACTAAAGGCAGTTCTGCCGCGGACCGCCTTAAAACCATTTCACAGGAAGAATTATACGGCATGCTGCTGGAAAATGCGGACGAGCCTCATTCCGAAGAAATCTCCCGCGCTATTATTTCTGCTATAAAAAAAGGGAGAGACATTACCACCACAAGTCAGCTCCAGCAAATAATAAAGGAAGCCCTCACATTCATTCCGGAAAAAGAAAGAACGAATGAAATAAAAAAATCCTGTCAACGATGCTTCCAGGCCTTGCGTATTGATGTGAATAATGAATTTGAAGTACTATATGAATTTTTAGAAAAACTTCCCGCTGCCCTTGATAAAGGAGGACGGGTTGCTATCCTCACGTTTCATTCCGGCGAGGACCGCCTGGTAAAAAAATCCTTTCAGCGTTACTGCCGGGATGGGATATATAAAGAGGTATCTCCAGAGGCAATCCGGCCGTCAGCAGCCGAATGCAATTCTAATGGCCGTGCCAGGAGTGCAAAATTGCGTTGGGCCATTAAAGCTTAAACCGGCAATGGATTTTATCCATTGCCGGTTTCATGGCCTGGTTCTGTTATGTGTTTTCAGGAAACTGATTGGATCAGATGCCTGGTAATTTTTTCAGACGGATCACATTCCACGATGCCTTGCCCAGAATACTGATCAAGTGCTCTCCCTTCATTTGAGATCGTTTTGTATTTACTGGCTTAACAGCCTCTTCACCGGCCGCATTACACATCTTAAAATCCCCATGCTCCAGCACAATGTGTTCCACCAGTCCATACCCCTCCAAATCTCTTACATCAGTCAGAAGCTCAATATCCTGGCTGATATTGCGGTTTACTGCAAAGATTGTCAATTCTTCTTTTTCTTCATTTATCACTGCAACACTCTCTATATCCGTTACATCCTCATGAGTTTTCGTATCATGGCGAGGCGAATGAAGAATTGGTTTCAAAACCGTGCCACGGCCATATTTTGATGCGTGCATAAATGGGTAGAAGGTCGTCTGCTTCCAAGCTCTTCCGCCCCCTTTTTCCGTCATAATCGGCGCAATGACATTAACCAGCTGCGCCAGACAGGCAATTTTCACTCGATCTGCATGCTTGAGCAGGGTAATGAGCATCAGCCCTACCAAAAGCGCATCTTCAAAATTATAAATATCCTCTAAAAGCGGAGGGGCAACCTGCCAGGGATGATTTTTTGTGGTATCCTCATCCGCTGCGTTGGAGTGAAACCAGACATTCCATTCATCAAAACTGATATTCATGGTTTTGCTGCTTCTCTTTTTTGATTTTATATAATCACAAGTAGCGGTCACTGAGTTAATAAACCGCTCCATATCGTCCGATTTAGCAAGAAAATCTTCCGTATCGCCAGTATCGTTGCCATAGTATTGATGCATGGAGATGTAATCAACATGATCATAAGTGTGCCCCAGAACCTCTGCTTCCCATTCCGGAAATGTTGGCATATTGAGAAATGAGCTTCCGCAGGCCACCAGCTCAATGGCAGGATCAATGAGCTTCATGGCCTTAGCTGTTTCCTCCGCAACCCTTCCATACTCTTTCATGGTCTTATGGCCAATCTGCCAGGCTCCATCCATTTCATTTCCTAAACACCACAATTTTATTTTGTGAGGTTCTTTGACTCCATGTGCAATTCTCATATCACTGTATTTAGTCCCTGACGGGTGGTTGCAATATTCCAATAAATTACAGGCATCCGTAAGCCCTCTTGTTCCAAGATTTACAGCCATCATTAACTCTGAATCCGCTTTCTTAATCCATTTGCTAAACTCATTCACACCGATTTCATTTGTTTCCAGGCTTCTCCAGGCCAGATCCAGACGCTTAGGTCTGTCTTCCACCGGTCCCACACTGTCTTCCCAAAAAAAGTTAGATACAAAATTACCTCCGGGATAGCGTACTATGGGAACATCCAGCTCCTTTACCATGCTCAGAACATCCTTGCGGAATCCATCCTCATCGGATAATGCATGGCCTGGCTGGTAAATCCCATCATAAACAGCTCTGCCAAGATGTTCAATAAATGAACCAAAAATTCTCTTATCCACTTTGGATACCTGGTATCCTTTTTCAATCAGCATTTTTGCCTGCTTCATATAATGTTGTCCTCCAAAACATAATTTTTTATCCTTTTACTCCGCCCGCGGTCATTCCCTCTACAAAATAAGCCTGAAAGCAGACAAACAAAATCAATACCGGAACAATTGCAAAACAAGAACCGGCTACCAATATATCATAATTATTTCCATAGGGTGACATTAAACTCTGCAATCCTACGGGCAATGTTATTTTATCAGCCGAACGCATAACAATCATTGGCCAAAGAAAATTATTCCAGCTTTGCATCCCCTGATAAATCCCCATTGCTGCAAACGACGGCTTCATCAATGGCAGCATGATTCTGATAAAAATACCATATTCAGAACAACCATCCACACGCGCCGAATCTACAAAGTCCTTGGGAATTCCAGATAAATACTGCCTGAAAAAAAACACCAGCATAGGGATCACCATATAAGGAAGAATAACTCCCCATATACTGTCCAATGCTCCGATTTTTACGGTCAATCGGTACAGAGGAAGCAAAATGACCTCTGTGGGAATCATCATAACCAGTAATACTGCCATAAAAAGCAGGTTCTTTCCTTTAAAATCATACATTGCGAAGCCATAGCCCACACATGCTGATAGAAAAAGAGCCAGAAATACCTGTACCAATGTAATCACCAGACTGTTTTTATACCAGGTGAAATAGGGATTGTTTGCACTGAACAGATACTTATAATTATCCAGATTGGCATAAGCCCAGTCAATGGAAAAATTCAACCCATTTCTCATTAAATCAGAACCAGGACGCAGGGAGGATACTGCCAGCAACAGAAGGGGCAACAGCAGCAATAATGCCGCCACAGAAAAAATTATCATCAAAAGAGCTGACTGCCACGATTCTATCCATCTTTTTTTCATCCTCTATTCCCCCTTTCTGAATGTGCCGTTCATAAACAATTGTATGACATTAACTCCCATAACAATCATCAGTAATACAACACCAATGGCACTGGCTATTCCTAAGTTATTCTGTTCAAAACCCATACGGTACAAGTACCCTACTATGGTTGTAGCAACATTGTTTGGCGTCTTATTTCCATTAAACAGAATATAGGACTCTGCAAACATAGACATTCCGCCAAAAATGGATATGGTCAGAACATAAACAGTTGTGGGTTTTAGTAACGGCAGTGTAATATATCGGAACCTCTGAACAGAGCTTGCACCGTCTATTGAGGCAGCTTCAAACAAATCCTCCGGGATCTGCTGCAGTCCTGATAAATAATACATCATGTTTACTCCCGTCCATCTCCAGGAACACAATAAAAATAACGCAGTCCAAACGGTAACTGGATTACGCAGCCAGACCAACGGTCCTCTGCCGAAAAATCCTATTACCCGGTTCATAAAAGAACCTTCCAATTCACCAAACATCAACCGGAATACCACTCCGGCAACCACGATAGAAGTCAGCGCAGGTACAAACATCATACTGCGGAAAAACGTCTTTGCCTTCATGTGTCTGCTGTTTAGCAGCACAGCCAGGAGCATTGGTATAAAAATCATGATAACACAGGTAACCACCGTATAAAAAGCACTGTTTTTCAGACACTTAATAAATACCGGATTTAACAAAATCTGATAATTTTTTAAACCAATAAAACTAGTTTTCCCACCCGAAAATTTCTGAAAGCTCATTATCACGGTACTGAACATGGGATATGCAAAAAAAATCATAAAGGTCAGGATAAACGGAGATACAAAAACATAGGGTGCTGCCTTTTGTGAATAAATAAAACGCTTAAAAAGACTTCTTTTCTTCATCTTCCTATTCCTTTTCTTTTAACGTTAAGCTTGTGAGAAGGTGTAACCGCAGCTACACCTGCTCACAATGTGTTAATTATTCCACGTAGATTACGGAATCCTGCTCAATTTTAAGCAGCTCTGCAGCATCTTTATCTTTAGAGGTCTCAAATGCATTCTGGTAAGTAGTAGATACCAGAACTCCATAGCATGCAGAATAGCTTCCCGCTATTCTGGGGGCTGTCAGATCAGTTCCGTTTTTAATTAAAATATCAAACGGGTTGGTCTTAAAATACTTAATAAACTTATTTTCCGGATCTCTGGTGATTTTCGTATCCTGCCAGATCTCAGTCCGGATCGGATCAAACCCCAGCTTTTGCCATTCATATATATTTCCTTCTTTTGAAAGTTTGGCAAATGCAAGAAATTCTTTTGCAAGTGTTTCATTTTTTGTATATTTAATTACTGATGTACCTGTTCCACCCTGTAAAACTTCTCTGGTATCTCCCTGATTCCACACAGGTATTTCGTAAATACCAACTTTTCCGGTAAGATCTTTGCAGTAATCTGTAAATCTGCCCATATACCAGAGAGGCATCATTACCGATGCAACCTTGCCGCTATTTAAGTGTCCATACCACTCTTCTGAATGATAGCCGCCTCCAGGTGCAACTTCACAAATCCCTTCATCCATCATGCCTCTGATAAAATTAATTACTTCCGCATGCTCTTTGGTGTTAAGATTGGGTTTACCTGCTTCATCAACATACTGCACTCCCTTTTCCAGCAGCATCATCTGGGGGAGGAAAAGATCCGATGTCTCCACTGCGCACATGAATTTGCCGGTCTTTTCAAGAACAGTCTTTCCTGCCTTCACATAATCATCCCAGGTAACAATAGACGCCGGATCAATTCCCGCTTCATTCATAATATCCATATTATAATAGGCAACGGAAGCGCCCAGATGGAAATCAATACCATAATAATTTCCCTTCTGATCTCCATACATTTCTATACGGGACATGACAACATCATTTTTATACGGCTCAACTACATCATTAATGGGCAATAAATAATCGTCCTTCAAATACGATGCATAAAAACCAATCTCAATGTCTGCAATATCCGGTGTTCCTTCTCCTGACTGGCATGCAACAAGAAGCTTATTCTGTATAGCCGTGGAATCACCGGTCGTTACCGTCAAATTAATTGGTTTATCTGGGTGTGCTTCGTTCCATTTGTCTGCCATGTCTGTGTAAAAACCAACGTGCAAAGCCTGAAACGTCCATAAAGACAAATCCGTTCCATCCTTAACAAACTGATTCTTTCCTACTGTACTTCCATCTGAAGACTGCTCTTTTGTCTGCTCTTGTCCTGCCGCCGGATCTTTGGTTGACTCCGGCTTTGCCCCTGCCTTCCCACAGCCTGCGGTTACCGAACATACCAGGGCGAAACACAACAGCATACTTACTACTCTCTTTTTCATTACAGATCCTCCTGTCTGCCATTTGATTTTTACTACATCTCAGTTTCTTTATGTATTTATATTTAGGTTAATTCAATTATATTCTTTATTGTGAATTACGTCAATTGTTTCCGGTTATATTCCTACATCTTCGTAAAATATTCACATTATTATCTTGCTTTGATTGTGTAAAGATTCCAATGAATTAATTTATTTATTAATTCATAACACTCACTGATCAACTCAGATTCGAAAGATATTAAACTCTTCTGTCACTCCCCAATCTATACACAGTGATTAATTTTTGGTATAATCTGTTTTATCATATTATTTATGCGAGCAGCGGTTCGTAAGCATGTACAAATAAAAACAAAGGAGACCAACAATGCAAATATGGGTAGCGGAAGAAAACCTTCCATTTTTTGAAGCTCTGTCAAGTCCTGTCCGTATCAAAATAATTGAACACCTGGCACAAGGCGAAGCCAATATCAAGGACCTGGCAGAAGCAGTCGGCGTCACCAGTGCAATGATGACCGCACACATCAATAAGCTGGAAGCCGCAGGGCTAATCCTTTCTACCAGGACAAAAAAAGCCGGAAAAGTATGTTCGCTGGTTAATCAGTGGTATACCTTGCGTTTACCAACGGTTCATTATCATCAAATACAGAATTACGAATTGCAGTTGGGGGTAGGTCAATATACAAAAGCAGAAATTCAGCCCACCTGCGGAATTGCCAACAATGAAAAAATTATCGGAGGACACGACGACCCCAAATTCTTTTTTGACCCCGAGCGCATGAATGCCCAGTTGGTCTGGTTTCGTGACGGATACATCGAATATGAAATACCCAATTATGTACCTGAAGGCTGTGAAATTATTGATATTGAAATATCTGCTGAGATGTGCTCTGAGTACCCCCACATTAAAAACGAGTGGGAGTCTGACATTAATTTGTATTTAAACGGGCACCCCATCTGCACCTGGGTATCTCCAGGTGATTTCGGAGACCGGAGAGGCAAATACACTCCCGGCTGGTGGTTATCTGCCCAGTATGGAATCTTAAAACGCTTTGAAATCAATAAGCAGGGCGTATACCTTGACAAAGAAATCAAGTCCTCCTTGACCCTTGATGCCTACGACCTTTTACGGGATCACTGGACTCTGCGTTTTGAAGTGTCATCTCAGAACAGGCGGCCAGGCGGTTTAACGATCTTTGGCGAAAACTTTGGTGATTATGCCAGAGCAATTGTTATAAAAGTAAATTATAAGCGTTCCGCCTTAAACAACAAGGACAGCAAAAATGATCTGTACAGCACTTCCTTATAGCACACAGGAAGCATTACTCCAAGCCATTATTTGCCCCTCAATTTTGAGGGGCTTAACTTTTCTCTGATCATTCCAGGGAAAACGAACCAAGGGCAATCCCACCCTCGCCTTTAAACTCGTAAAACAGCGCCTGAATCCCATCGGGTATTATGATGTCAGCAGACTGAACCACCCAGATGTTTGAATAATTAACCGGAATTCTGCCCAGGATTTCCCCATCCCATTTGATTTTCACTTCAAAGAATCCTTTGCCATACCCCCTGGTTTTAAGAGATATCCTTGTGATATTCCTGCAATCAAAATACTTAAATCCCGCGATTGTGGAATCCTGCATATTGGCTATATATCCGGTTTCTTCATCCCCATCCCGGCCTTCCTGGGTGATTCTGGCATACTTTCCATCAATCCAGCCCGCATGATGAAGCAGATGATCGTTAGATAAGGTTTTAGAAAACAGATTGCAGGCAATGTATGCGTCATATTCCCCCTTTCCAGCCAATGGCCCCCCATTTAAGCCGCAGGAGGTCATTTCTGCCTGTTTAATTGACCCGTCTTCCTGGATCTGAATCAGTTCTGCACACCCCTGGCGGCTGAAATTCGTTCCATTCGTATGTCTATGATAGAAAATATACCATTGCCCAAGTACTTCTGCCATGCCGCCATGATTGTTTCCAGGTACATAGGTGTGCAAATGGGCTGGCTTATCACATGAAATATTATCATCACAATTACTTACAATTACCCCACCGTAAGTAAAACCCTTTGTTGGAAATCTGCTGGCTGCATAGCATAATTCATGCATCCGGCTGGAAGAATACACAAAGTAAAAGGTGTCTTTATACTTTCTGACAGAGGAAGCCTCAAAAAACTCATGTCCTTCAAATCCGGTTCCGCTGCCATAGCAATTTCCAGGAACTATAATAACCGGCTCCTCAGAGATTGTAAGCATATCCGTAGCAAGCACGGTTGCCATAGCACCTTTCCTGGATGGGTCACCAGGCCCGCAAAAACCCGTATACAAATAGATATGATCTTTCTCCAGAAGAACTGCCGGATCAAACTGTGGCTGATCATGCTCCCTTTCCCCTAACCTCTTTCCCTCCTGATCATGAACATAGCCATAAAAACGGTATGTTCCGGCCGGTGTATCACATACTGCCACTGAAACAACCGAAACTTTATCTAAGACATAATACAGATAGTATTTTCCGTCAGGTCCCCTCACCACATCAGGTGCGTATAAACACATGCTGCCATCTGAATTAAAAGGATCAGCCGTTTTTTCATAAATAACGCCCTCATACCTCCAATCCGTTAAGTCTTCTTCCGGCGCCGAATAACAGACAAAATCATTCAGGCAATAAGCAAAGCCATTAAACCGGTCATGGG
>JAEWRS010000348.1 GCA_023398855.1 Bacillota bacterium | reverse complement strand
AAAGACAGCCCCAAAAGGAAGATCCTATGAGGAGTCTCTTTTTTGGGGCTGCCTTTATTTGTTATTACCTCTGTCCCTTATCGTAAGGGATACCCTCTGCCTTTGGAGCCCGAGAGTTTTTGGATGTAAAAATCAGTACAATCAATGTAATGATATAAGGAACCATCTTGTAGAAATAGCTTGGAATGCCTATTGCATTTAAAAACGGGATTCCGGAATACGCGGAAGCAATTGCCTTCATCAGCCCAAAGAACAGAGAGGCTAACATGATGTTCACCGGCTTCCATTGACCAAAGATCAAAACGGCCAGAGCCAGAAAACCATATCCGGCTACGTCTGCGTTAAAGTTAGTGGAGGTTGGAACGACAAATACCAGTCCGCCAAGTCCGCCAAGAGCCCCGGAGATCATCACACCTGCATACTGCATGTGGTATACGTTAATACCAGCGGAATCAGCTGCCTGAGGATGCTCACCACAAGCCTGAAGCCTTAAGCCAAACCGGGTTCTGTAAAGTACAACCGTTGAGAGCAGAAAGATGGCTATGCCAATGTAAGTGGTAATATAAGCGTTCTGGAACAGGAGAGGACCAAAGAACGGGATCTTTCCAAGTACCGGAACCGAGGAAATGCGGAAGGTATTGCTGAACTGTACCTGCTGCACGTTCTGGATCACGCGGGCCACAAAAATAGCAAAGGCAGGAGCAAACATGTTTAAGGCTGTACCGCTGATTACCTGATTAGACTTCATATTAATAGAAGCATAGGCGTGGAATAAAGAAAATACCAGGCCGGTTGCCATAGAGATCAGCACTGCAATGATGAGCTGAAGCTGTCCGCTCATGGAGCTGCCTGTAAAATGGATAAACAGAACTCCGGTAAAGGCTCCCATGGTCATGATTCCTTCCAAAGCGATATTAATGATACCGCTTCGTTCGGAGAACATGGCTCCTAAAGCTACAATCATGAGAGGAATCATGAAATACATGGTCTGCTGGAAAATGAAATATACTACATTCATGATTTTGGTCCTCCTTCCCCAGCTGCTTCTGATTTTGCACTTTTTTGCTTCTGGATCTTGGAAATAATAATTTTAACCATAAGTGCAAAGGCACTGAAATAGATGATAACGGCTACGATGATATCGATGATCTCCGTGGAAAATTCCAACAGCTGTAAGTAAAAACCCCCGGCTGTTAAATAGGCAATAAAGATGCCTGAGAAAAGAACCCCGATGGGATTGCTTAAACCCAGCAAAGCAACGGAAATACCAGTAAAGCCTTCTGAAGCCAGTACGTCTTTGATTTCAATGTGCTTTCCGGTGCCAGCCAGAAACAAAAGTCCTCCTGCAAGTCCTGCAATGGCCCCTGCAATCATCATGGACAGGATAATACTCTTTTTTTCATTAATTCCGGCGTATTTGCTGGCATCCCGGTTAAAGCCAACCGCTTTTAGCTCAAATCCAAAGGTGGTTTTATTTAAAAGAATCCAGATCAGGATGACTGCGATGACTGCTATGAGGATTCCTCCGTTTACGCTGGAGCCTGGAAATATCTTATCAAGGCCCATTTTCGGAATGTTGGCAGTGGCCGCAACATTACGGGATTCATTTCGCAGGTTATTAAATAAGGGCTTATAGCTTTTTACAATCCAGTTTACCAGATACATGCCAATGTAGTTCATCATAATGGAGGCAATTACTTCATTGACATTAAAATATGCCTTTAGAAGTCCCGGAACCAGACCCCATACCGCACCCATGATAACGCTTGCAAGAAGGGCAGCCATCCAGTGGGCTGGTCCTAAAGAGGTCCAAAGGATGCCAACATAAACAGCACCAAAGCCGCCCATAATAAACTGGCCCGGCGTTCCGATGTTAAACAACCCTGTTTTAAAAGCAAATCCAACGGAAAGACCGGTCAGGATAATAGGGGTTGCATAATAAAATACCTGTCCCACACCCTTAGCCCCATGAGTGAATGCACCTGTTAAAATTGTCGCAAATCCCGGCAGGGCCTGTTTGGGGTTACAAAGGAACAGTATGACCAGGCCTACCAATAATCCAAGCACAATGGCAAAGACAGAAGAGAGAATGCCTGTATGGTCTTTGATCTGTTTTGGTTTCATGACTTGCCACCTACTTTCTTTGCGCCTGCCATATAAAGACCCAGCTCCTGAACTGTAACGTTCTTGGGATCTAAGTCGGCTGCGATTCCGCCTTCAAAAATGACCAGAATCCGGTCGCTTAAATTCATGACTTCATCTAATTCCAGAGATACCAGCAGGATAGCCGCTCCGGCATCCCTTTGCTTTATCAGCTGCCTGTGGATGTATTCAATGGCCCCCACATCTAAGCCCCTGGTGGGCTGAACAGCCAGAAGAATATCAGGAGTCTTAGAGATTTCCCGTGCTACAATGGCTTTTTGCTGGTTTCCGCCTGACATGCTGCGTGTGGTGGTAAAAGGGCCTTCGCTGCTTCTGATATCATAATTCTGGATCAGTTTTTCCGCGTATTCATAAATTTTGTCATTCTTTAAAAATGAGCTGCTTTGGAAATCCTTTTCAAAATACTGCTGAAGGACCAGGTTATAAGCCAGGTTATAATCAAGAACCAGGCCGTGCTTATGGCGGTCTTCCGGTATATGGGATAATCCATGGGTGCTTTTGTAACGGATGCTCTTTTTCGTCATGTCTTCCCCATTGATGATAACCGTTCCGGCGCTCATATCGGAAATACCTGTGATGGCATGGATGAGCTCTGTCTGGCCGTTGCCGTCAATGCCGGCGATGCAGACGATTTCGCCTCTTCTCACCTGAAAGGATACATCATGCACCAGCTTCTTTGTCTGCCCTTCTCTTTTGGCTTCCACGGAAAGCTCCTTCACTTCCAGTACCACGTCTCCAGGCTTGGAAGGATTCTTTTCAACGGTTAAGTTCACCTTCCGGCCTACCATCATCTCAGACATTTCTTCAGGAGTTGTATCAGCCACATCTACCGTTCCAATATATTTACCGCGGCGCAGGACAGAACAGCGGTCCGCAACCGCCTTAATTTCGTTAAGCTTATGAGTAATGAACAGAATCGATTTCCCTTCTTTTACCAGGTCTCTCATAATCTGCATCAGTTCATCAATTTCCTGAGGTGTAAGAACCGCGGTGGGCTCGTCAAAAATCATGATTTCGTTGTCTCGGTAAAGCATTTTTAAAATTTCTACCCTTTGCTGCATGCCAACGGTGATATCTGATATGACCGCATCAGGGTCCACAAACAATTTATATTTTTCGCTTAAATCCATAACTCTTATACGGGCATCCTCCATTTTTAGAAACCCGTGTTTTGTTGTTTCAATACCCAGAACAATATTCTGGAGTACGGTAAAATTCTCTACCAGCTTAAAATGCTGGTGAACCATGCCAATACCTAGAGCATTGGCATCCATAGGACCGGTGATTTTTTCTTCTTTGTCTTTTACTCTGATCACGCCTTTTTCCGGTTGGTACAAGCCGAATAAGACGCTCATGAGCGTGGATTTCCCTGCTCCGTTTTCTCCAAGCAGGGCGTGTATTTCGCCTTTTTTTAATTGAATAGTGATGTCATCATTGGCGATGATACCAGGAAATTCTTTTGTGATGTGAAGCATCTCAATAATGTAATCCATAAAATCCCCCTTATTTCGGTACCTATCCATGGGACCTGGTTAATAAAATGCGCCTTTGTATTTTCCTGCTTTTATAGAAAAATAAAAAAGAGATGCCGTAAGAGACCAGGTCTGTTCTGACTGGTGAATCAAACGGCATCTCCTTTCCTCTTTCATTGCCCTTGTGTTTCGGACAACGCCAACCCGCTTCAGTACACCTCGCATAACCGGATGCACAGGGGGTAAAGATATGCCAAATGGGCGTTACTTATGCAGATTATTCTACAAAGGTAATTTTTGTCTTTTCCAGCTTTAAGTCAACCGTAGGATTGTTATTATCCTCGGAAGGCTGTACCAGTTCAATCTTACCGTCTTTTAACTGGGTAAAGATTGCATCATAATCCTTCTGTGTGAACTTGGTATATTTGGAAGTTTCCATAGGAAGTCCGATTCCGTTGTTCTTAGCAGAGAAGATGCTGGTTTCTCCGCCTGGGAAAGATTTGTCATAAAATGCCTTTACTCCGTCGTAAACAGAAACAGAAAGCTCTTTCATGGCAGAGGAGATAACCGTATTGGACTCGTAGCTCTGGTCAACGTCAACACCAATTACCTTTGTGCTTTTCTCTTCCGCAGCAGCCATAACGGAGTTACCAACCGCACCGCCGCAGCCAAAGATCACTTCTGTTCCGTTCTGGTACCAGGAAGCTGCCATGGACTGTGCTTCCGGTGTGGCGGCAAATGCGCCTGTGTAGTTGTACATCACTTCAATGCCGTCGATTCCCATTTCCTTAGCCGCAAAGTCAGCGCCTTCTGCAAATCCATAGCCATAACGGATTACTGCAGGAACTGCCATACCGCCTAAGAAACCAAGCTTTGTATT
>JAEWRS010000236.1 GCA_023398855.1 Bacillota bacterium | reverse complement strand
CTCCAATGGCAACCACCGCACCGGCTCCAAACAGGGACGAGAAAATGGCAGTAGTAACAATGCATAACAGAATGCAGGTCACAGCCGGCTTATCGCCTCCAAGCTCTGTTGTTTTACGGATCAATGTGGAGGCAATGCCCGTTTCCAAAAGGACACGTCCAAACCATGCGCCAAATACAACGTTGACAAGAACATTGCCCCAGCCTTCAGGGCCGCTTTGAAACACCTTGGCAAATGCCTGAATCCAGGTAATCTGGATCCTGTCTGCATTGGCTGCTATAAATTCTGGATTTGTTGCAAATGTATTGCCAAGCATTGGAAGCACGGTCCAGAGAATTGCCATGACCAGCATTCCCATCATTAAGTTCCCACCCCTTGCGGCATAAAATGCCAGGCCAAAGAATGAAACTAAAATCAGAATCCCTATGATATATTCCATTGATTTACCTCTCCCTTTTTACACTCTTTTTCTCATATTATTAACAGTTCTTTATCTCTCCAGGGAATTTAAAGCTTCCCACACTTCCTCAATCACAGGAATGCCATTTGTTATGTTATCTTCCCTTGTCTTTAATTCCAGCTCGCCCGGATAGAATACTTCTCCTCCTTCTGAAACAGGCTCAGAGGACTTGATGTCCCTTAATATTTCCTCCACAATGGCATCGGTTTCATCCATGGAATTGAATTTTCCCGGATCAATGGCAATCATCACCTGGGACAGACCTACTTCATCTCCAAAGGTGCCGATCTTTCTCACGGAATTTCCATTGGTCAGTACCGTTGCGATTAAGTCAAGGGCAATGGAGATCCCGCTTCCCTTCCAATAGCCCATGGGAAGGACTCTCCAGGTCTTTTCAATCTCAGCCGGATCCGTAGTAATGTTTCCGTTGGTATCATAGCCTCCTGGCACCGGAAGCTTCTGCCCTTTTAATCTTGCCTCCTCTATCTTTCCATAGGAAAACTGGGATACCGCACAGTCAATGACAGCATGCTTTCCATTGCTTCTGGGGATTGCCATGATAAAAGGATTATTTCCAATCTTTCTGTCCTTACCGCCCCATGCAGGCATGTTGGGCATGGTGTTGGACCAGCAGATTCCAATGCAGCCAGCATCAGCAGCCTGCCAACCATAGCTTCCGCCCCGCATCCAGTGGTTATTATTGCCCAGGGCAACAACTCCTACCCCATACTCCTTTGCCAGTTCACATGCCCGGTCCATGGCAAGCTTTGCATTCAAAGGGCCAAATCCCCGATGCCCATCCCACCGCTCTATGGTACCCATGGACGACTCACAGGTGGCAACGGCTGTTGCATCGATTTCTCCCTTGTCCAGGTAACTGACCACTCTTGGAAAGCGGTTTATGCCATGGGAGTAAACCCCGTCCAGACTGTTTTTGGCAAATACTGTGGCAGCCCCCTCTGCATGTTCTGCGGAAAAGCCCCTGCTTACTAATATGTTCTGAAACTTCTTTAATAGATCCTCATACTTCACTCTCATGCTTTACATTCTCCTTTTGCTTCCCGTTCCATGAATCAAGAAAGCGCTTTCTTGTTTTTTATTATAACATTCTTAACTTATATGTCAATATAAACCTGATAAATCTTCTTAAATTAGTGTATTATATACATTATTTTGCTTTTATTTTTGTAGATTATTTATATATAATTTTATTACAAAAAAGCGTTTTCTCATATAGTCAAAAAAAACGGTGCTTATTTCCCAATGTTCTTGAAAAATAAGCCTCCGTATACTTAGAAAGCATTTTTATTATTATTGCTTTTCCTGTCTGCTATTCCTTCCTGTCAAGCGGTTCCCCGCACAATCAGCTCCGGCTGGATAGCCAGGCTGGAAGCCGACTTCTTTCCCTCCAAAACCTCCTGCAAAAGCTGGGAGCACAGCCCGCCCAGTAATTCCGGTTTATTGTCAATGGTCGTAAGCTCCGGTTCACAGATCAGGGAATCTGGTGAATTGTTGTATCCTGTGATCACCACCTGATCCGGAACTAAAATTCCCCGCTTTTTTAATCCTTTCATCATGCCAATGGCAGTAATGTCTTCCCCGCATACCACGCCGGTAAAGCCAATACCTGAAGCGCATAGAGCTTCCGCCGCTTTCAGACCGCCTTCTAAGCCAAATTTGCAGGGTATCACCCGTTTTTCCGCCTCCGGGATGTCATGGAGCTTCATTGCTTCTAAAAATCCCTGGCGTTTTGCCCAGCCGCTGTCGGTTTCCATGTCATAGACGTAAACCAGTTCACGGTGCCCCTTTTTAAACAGGTAGTCCACCGCGGTCCTGATTCCTTTTGTGTCATCCACCAGCACCGGATAAAAGTTAGGCAGATTCACCTTGCCGTTAGCCACTACCACTGGGATATCTTTTATCTTGGAAGTAATGTCAGGATAATGAATCAGCTCATTGAACACAGAGCCAATGAGCACGATTCCGTCAACCTGCTTTTCTGACAGGATTTCCACATATTTTTCACATTCTTCTATGGAGCCTCCGGTATTGCATACCGTCACATTATACCCTCTGTCGCTGAACTCCTGCTCGATCACATAGATCATGCGG
>JAEWRS010000417.1 GCA_023398855.1 Bacillota bacterium | reverse complement strand
CGCTGATCGTTGACGGACAGCCAATAGAGACCATAGCAAGTGAGCTTGGCTTTCATTGGAGCAACCCCGAAGCTGTAAACCAGGCCGCTTCATCCTGGCAGGGGGGCAATTTATTAAAAAGGTATTTTAATAAAAAGGATATTGAGCAGAACCATGTGATTATTCCTCTTGAAACAGCCCTTGATGACGGCAGGGTAGGCGCTTTTGTTGCGGAAAAATGTGCACAGGCTATGATTGAACCGAAAAATGCTACGATTGTCCGTGACAAAGGGGCATTTATCGTGACACCTTCAGTCATAGGCAGGACTGTGGATATTGGGGCTACCAAGCAGGCCCTTGATGCAGCTCTTGCCAATGGGCTTAAGGAGCCGGTGACGGCAACTGCCGTGGTGGCAGAGGTAAAGCCTGCGATTGCTATGGAGGATTTATCCACTATTAATGACGTGCTGGGGACCTTTTCCACCAGTTTTTCCTCTAGCGGCGCTTCCAGATCCAAAAATCTGCAGGTGGGTGCCGGTAAGATCAATGGCCGTGTGCTGATGCCTGGTGAAACTCTTTCAGGCTATGAATGCATGCATCCGTTTACTTTGGAAAATGGATATGCCACTGCATCGGCCTACGAAAACGGCCAGGTGGTGGACAGCATAGGCGGAGGCGTCTGCCAGATCGCCACCACTCTTTATAATGCAGTACTCAGGGCAGAACTGGAGATTGCGCAACGGCAGAATCATTCCATGGTGGTTGGCTATGTAAGGCCTTCCGAAGATGCTGCCATTGCAGGTACGTATAAGGATATTAAGTTTACCAACAATTACAGCACACCCATTTACGTTGAGGGCTATACCAACGGGAAAACCCTTACCTTTACTGTCTATGGAAAAGAAACCAGACCAGCAAACCGGACGTTTGAGTTTGTTTCCGAGACTTTGAGTGTAACGGATCCTGGTGCCCCTAAGGAAGTGGTGGATCCCGCTCTGCCGCCTGGCAGCAGAAAGCAGGTTCAGTCAGCCCACAAGGGAATGAAGTCCAGACTTTGGAAGATCGTTTATGTGGATGGAGTGGAACAGAGCAGGGAACTCCTTCACACGGATACCTATAATCCATCAAAGGCTATTATAAAAGTTGGCCCTGCCGCTCCTGCAGCAGCAATGCCCTCTGAGACTCCCGGGATACCGTCTGAGACACCGCCGGTGGCATTGCCGTCTGAGCCGGCGCCCCCGGTAATTACGGATCCAGGTCCGGGAGAGGCCCAGATGCCGGGAGATGTTTTTCCTGAGGCAGGACCGGGGATGTAGGCAGGTAACCATATGAGGCGGATTGAAAGAGAAAACACCGGAACCCTGAGACCGGGGCAGGATCTTGTTGTTGCAGGATATGCAGGGCTCTGGGGGACGGTTGAAATCGTAAAATATAAAAAAGAAGAATTGTATCAATGTTTTTCCAGAGGCTATACAGACGGGATTCTGGAAAAAGAAAGTTTTCTGCTGCAAGGTGATCTGGAAAAGTGGAAGAAGCTTGGCGCTGCGGAATGTGAACCGGCAGGTGAGGGCGGAATCCTAAAGGCCCTTTGGGACTTATCCGGAGCCTATATGACAGGAATCCGGTTTTCTTTCCACCGGATTCCCGTAAAGCAGGAAACCATTGAGATTTGTGAGCGGTACGACCTCAATCCGTACCGCCTTTTTTCAACAGGCTGTCTGCTTTTTTCGGCGGAAAACGGAGGGGATCTGGTCCATGCTTTAAAAGAGCAGGGGATCTCTTCTGCTGTAATCGGGAAAGTGACAGGGGGCATAAAACGGATCATTGACCACGGTGAGAGTGTGGGTTATCTTGATCGCCCGGCAGAGGATGAACTTTACAAGGTCTTACCGCAAAAAAAGGAGCATCTTTAGAGCGTAATGAGGAATTCAGGAGGCAGGATATGAGAGAAAAGATATTGGCAGTTATTGAAAAAAACAGCAGGATTGATTTAAAGGATCTGGCGATTCTTTTAGGTGAAGGTGAGGCCGCTATTGCCAATGAAATCGCTGAAATGGAAAAAGAACATATCATATGCGGTTACCATACTCTGATTAACTGGGATAATACCAGTGACGAAAAAGTAATGGCTCTGATTGAAGTCAAGGTAACGCCTCAAAGAGGCATGGGCTTTGACAAGATTGCAGAACGTATTTACCAGTACAGCGAGGTAAATGCCGTTTATCTCATGTCCGGTGCTTTTGATTTTACGGTTTTTATTGAAGGAAAGACCATGAGACAGGTGGCTCAGTTTGTATCGGAAAGGCTGTCTCCTATGGAATCGGTATTGAGCACTGCAACCCATTTTGTCTTAAAGAAATACAAAGACCACGGCACGGTTCTTGCAGAAGTAACGCCGGATGAAAGGATGTTGATTACGCCGTGAGAAATCCATTATCAGATCGAATCGTAGAGATTCCGCCTTCCGGAATCCGTAAGTTTTTTGATATTGTCAGTGAAATGAAGGATGCCATTTCTCTGGGTGTTGGAGAGCCTGATTTTGACACGCCATGGCATATCCGGGAAGAGGGAATTTATTCCCTGGAAAAGGGCCGTACCTTTTATACCTCCAATGCAGGGTTAAAAGAATTAAAGATAGAAATATGCAGCTATTTAAGCAGGCGCTTTGCGGTTACATATGATCCGGACCATGAAGTCATGGTAACCGTGGGGGGAAGTGAGGCCATTGATATTGCTCTTCGGGCCATGCTGGACCCGGGAGATGAAGTGCTGATTCCTCAGCCCAGCTATGTTTCCTATGTTCCCTGCACCATTCTGGCAAATGGAGTTCCGGTTATCATTAATCTGGAAGCAAAGGACCAGTTTAAGCTGACTGCTGAAAAACTGCTGGAGAAGATCACGCCAAAGACCAAGGTGTTGGTACTTCCTTTCCCTAACAACCCCACAGGAGCTGTTATGAATGCAGGAGAGCTGGAAGAGATTGCCAATATTGTAATAGAAAATGATTTATTCGTTATATCCGATGAGATTTATGCAGAACTAACCTATGGCAGTGATCATATCACCATTGCCTCCTTTCCGGGAATGAAGGACAGGACTGTGCTTATTAACGGTTTTTCAAAATCCTATGCAATGACAGGGTGGCGTCTTGGTTATGCGGCAGCTCCCAGGGCAATCCTGGAGCAGATGTTAAAGATTCATCAGTTTGCCATTATGTGTGCGCCGACTACCAGCCAGTATGCTGCAATTGCGGCCCTGCGTGAAGGAGATAAGGAGGTTCAGCAGATGAGGGAATCCTATAACCAGAGACGCCGGTATTTAATGCATGCGTTTCAAGAGATGGGACTGGATTGCTTTGAACCTTATGGAGCATTTTATACCTTCCCATCTGTCAAGAGGTTTGGCATGACCTCTGATGAATTTGCCACCAGGCTTCTTCGGGAAGAAAAGGTGGCGGTGGTGCCGGGAACTGCCTTTGGAGACTGCGGAGAAGGTTACTTGCGCATTTCGTATGCATACTCCTTAGAGAATCTCAAGGAGGCATTAAGCCGCATGAAGCGGTTTGTTAACAGACTGGAGGAACAGGCGTAGGGGTATGAATATTGTATTATTAGAACCAGAGATGCCGGCCAATACGGGAAATATTGGACGGACCTGTGTGGCAACGGGCACAAAACTGCATTTGATCGAACCTTTAGGCTTTAAGCTTAATGACAAGTTGATTAAACGGGCCGGGCTGGACTATTGGGATAAGCTGGATGTGACGGTGTACAGTGATTATCAGGATTTTCTTGACAGGAATCCTGGTGCCAGAATCTACATGGCTACGACAAAGGGACTTCATGTGTATTCCGAGGTAGCATATGAACCGGACTGCTTTCTGATGTTTGGTAAAGAGAGTGCTGGAATTCCGGAAGAGATCCTATTGGAAAATCAGGACCGCTGTGTCAGGATTCCCATGTGGGGAGATATCAGATCCCTAAATTTATCCAATTCCGTTTCTGTTGTTTTATATGAGGCATTCAGGCAGAATGGATTTGAACGAATGACCATGAAGGGTGAGCTTCATCAACTGCAGTGGAACGAATAACACATACCGGGCAGCTATTTCCTGCGTTGACAGGAAATAGCTGCCCGTTTTAAATGGTTATTATGAGGCTTTGGGAAATGGCTGATCATTAGGGTGCGCCAGCCTTTGGCAGGCTGAAAATGAATTCTGATCCCACTCCCTCGGTGCTGACCACGTCAATATTTTCTCCGTGGGACTGAATGATTTCTCTGACAATGGAAAGGCCAAGCCCGGTACCCTTTTTATCCTTTCCTCTGGATAAGTCAGATTTGTAAAACCGTTCCCATATCTTTTTTAGGCTTTCCTTTGGGATACCGATTCCAGTGTCTTTTATGGAGATAAATATTTTCTCATACTTTGCCGATGCCTGTATATAGATGGTGGAATCTGCGTGGCTGAACTTTATAGAATTGTCTATGAGGTTATAAAGAACCTGCTGTATCTTACCAAGATCCGCATAAACCATCTGAATACTTTCAGAAAAAGTCAGATCAAAGATAATGTTTTTTTCACTGCAGGTCCCCTCAAAGGAAGCTGCCGTATCTTTGATAACCCGGTTGATATCAAAGCTGATACGGTTTAAATACCCCTTGCTGTCCAGCGAATTGAGAGTCAGAAGGCCATGGGTAAGCTTGTTCAGCCGGTCTGTTTCCGAAATGACTCTCTTTAAATACTTCTCGTACATTTCCGGTGGAATGGTTCCGTCAAGAATGGCTTCCAGATATCCTTTGATAGAAGTCAGGGGTGAACGGAAGTCATGGGAAACGTTGGCAATAAAGGTTTTCTGATAATCCTCCATCTTTCCCAGCTCAGCGGACATGTAGTTAAGCGTAGCAGCCAGGTAACCCATTTCATCTCTGGTATGCACTTCGATGTGGTGTGACAAATTTCCCTGAGCGTATTCATTGGCCCCGGCTGTGATTTTCTTCAGTGGAATATATACATTTTTTGTAAAGATCAGAAGAATGATCAGGGAAAGGCCAAATACCACTGCTGATGTAACATAGACAATGTTTAAGATTCCATCTCTCTCCATCCTTAAGTAAGACAAGGGAAGGTGGATCACCACGTAGCCATGGGTGGTATAGTTTCCCGTAATGGGTGCATGGACACTGAGCACTTCATAAGAAAACTGTTTATAGTAGTCGCCGATCATATAGGACTTGTTTCCCATGGAGGTAGGATCAAAATTTTCGATGATCTGCCCCTGCTTGTCTGACTGGGCGCTGTCTGTAACCACCTTGCCCTGCCGGTCCACAATCCATATCTGTGCGTGAAGATAATTGGCTTCTTTTATTAGCTCCGGATAGGAAGAGGACAAGTTCATATCCTTGCCGTGATACATACCGCTGTATGAAGAAGCAATCTGGTTCGCTTCATCATACAGGGCCTCAGAACGGCGGCTGAGGAGATACTGGTCCGTGATCTTAGAAGAAAAGGTGGCAATGGCCACAAATCCAAGGAGACCAAATGAAAGATAGCCCATGATAAATTTATAATAGAGAGAGTGTGTCATCTAGCGTTTTACCTCAAATTTGTAGCCGATCCCCCAAACCGTTGTGAGAGCCCAGCCTGTGTGATCCTTGATCTTTTCCCGGAGACGCTTGATATGAACGTCAACGGTTCTGGTGTCGCCGATGTATTCATATCCCCAGATGTGATCTAAGAGCTGCTCTCTGGTAAACACCTGGTTTGGAGAGGCGGCCAGGAAATACAAAAGCTCCAGCTCCTTTGGCGGCATTTCAATGGAATGACCCATATAAATGACGGAATAATTAGTCAAATTGACAATCAGGTCCGGATATTCTACGTATTCCCCCTGATGATCGGTATGAAGGGCGGCAGGAACAGGGGGAGTCTGGTAACGCCTTAAAACAGCTTTTACACGGGCCACCAGTTCTTTGGAATCAAAGGGCTTGATCATATAGTCGTCGGCTCCCAGCTCCAGGCCAAGGACCTTGTCAAAAACCTCTCCCTTGGCGGACAGCATAATGATGGGGACCTGGGAGGAGGTTCGCATCTCCCTGCAGACCTGATAGCCATCCATACCGGGAAGCATCAGGTCCAGAAGCACTAAGTTGGGGCGGAATTCCGGGAACACCCGAAGCGCCTCCTCTCCGTCGCCTACAATTTCTGTTTCATAGCATTCTTTTAACAAATATAGGGAAATTAATTCTGCGATGTTATTGTCGTCATCTACGATCAATATCCTCTGCTTTTCTGCCATAATGGTCCCCTTTCTCAAATGATTGATGCTAAGGCAACAAGCTGGGTGGATATGCCTGCAAGGTGTGTTACTTAAAAGAAACGATGGTAACTCCGGAATCCCCTTCTCCAAAGGCGCCCAGCCGGAATTCCTTTATATATTTTAATTTCTTTAAATGCTTATGCACTGCGTTCTTTAATGCGCCCGTACCGCGGCCGTGCACCACACGCACCTGAGGGAGGTGGGCCAGATAGGCATCGTCTAAATATTTATCCAGCTGAGGAATGGCTTCATCAGTAGTCATTCCGATTAAGTTGATTTCCGGGGAAATGGAAAAGGATTTGGACATGCGGGTGGAACTGCTTCCGCTTCCTGTTTTTCTAAAACTGCTTCCGGCTGGGGTGGAAACTGACTCCTCATGAAGCAGCTCCAGATCCGAAAGGTTTATCAGTGAGCGGAGGATTCCCATCTGCACAAATAAATCACCCTTGGCATTAGGGAGGGAGCTGACGGTACCATTTAAGTTCATACTTAAGACCTTGACGCCGTCTCCCAGCTTCAGCTTTTTAGGATCAATCTGCTTACCAGGCTGTTTTTTCTCATTCTTCAGGGAAAGGGAAGAATCCACATCCTGAAGCTTGTTTCTTAATTTGCTCCGCTGGGCTTCCAGCTCCTTGCTTACCCCTGAATCTGCAGCCAGCTTGTTAATGCTTCGTATGGTCTGGTCTGCGGTATCCTTGGCATCCCGCAGGATTCTCTGGGCTTCCTCTTTGGCTTCCCGTATCATATGGTCCCGCCGCTCGTCAAGACGTTCTTCCTTTTGGGTCAGACGGTTTTTTAACTGTTCAACCTCCAGCTTATAGGAGGCGATCTGGATCCTTTCCTTTTCAATGGTGACCCGGTTCTCTTCTAAGTGGGTAAAAAGGTCCTCAAAGGTTTCATCTTTTGTTTCCAGATGGTTTTTTGCATCTTCAATGATATAATCAGGAAGTCCCAGTTTTTTGGATATGGCAAAAGCATTGCTCTTTCCTGGAACGCCGATTAAAAGTCGGTAGGTAGGCCTAAGGGTTTCCACATTAAATTCGCAGCAGGCATTTTCAACGTTTGGAGTTGTAAGAGCAAATACCTTTAATTCGCTGTAATGGGTGGTTGCCATGGTGCGGCATTTCATGTTGTGAAGGAATGACAGGATAGAGATGGCAAGAGCAGCACCTTCCGTAGGATCGGTTCCTGCTCCCAGCTCGTCAAATAAACAGAGGGAATTGCTGTCTGCCTGTTCCAGAATATGGACGATGTTAGTCATATGGGCAGAAAAGGTACTTAAGCT